>NZ_VPBM01000019.1:0-92010 GCF_013418745.1 Acinetobacter sp. YH12126
TGTTCAAATGGCGATTCAGCGTTTAATTGGTTTTGGGAAAAAAGAAGAGTTTAAGGAAATTTTGGCAATTTTAAGAAAGCAGAATCCTGATAGGATAAGGGTTCTGTGAAATTTGTCGTGTACAGAGCTCTTTGCTGTAAAACTGCTTTTGATGTTTAGACATGCTGCATGCCAAGGCAAAAAAACCTAAGCTACTCAATGCCCAAATCAGGAGAAAGAACATCATGCTTCAGCCTCCTTTGTGGCACGCGCTTTTTTAACAGGCAGTCCTTTATGCTTTTTCACTTTGTAAAATGAATAGGCAAAAAAGATAGCCAAAAGCCACATTGCAAGGTCAAAGGATGCAATCATCCATTGGCCATTTGCCATGGTATTCCAAAGCGGTTGACCTCCAGTCATGAAGTTTACAATCGGCAGTAAGGCAAAAATTGCTGTGGCAAATGCTAAAAGTTCCAGCCACGCTTGACGATGCGTACGGAACATCGCATAAATAAGCGTTAGTAGCCAAACAATAAAGAAACTACGAATTTCTAATTCCGAGCGGTTTTCAAGCTGTGCTGGAATAAAACGGTTGGCATAGAAAAATGCTGCACAGGCAATGGGTAAACCAATAATCGCTGCAATATTGGTCACTTCAACCGTGCGGTAGCCAAATGATTTAAAGCCTTGTTTTTGCTGTTGCGGCGCACGTTTTACACACCACAGAATGAGACCTGTAGCGACCATCAGGGTGCCTACAATCCCTGAAATAAAGAGCAGCCAACGTAGAGCTAAGTCTACACCGCGTGCTTCATGTAGCGTGGTCACTACATTGTAAATACCCATCGGTACAGAAGGGTGCTTTAACTTGGCACTTTCGTCAGTTAAGTCTTTGCCTGTTACGCCATCAAATTGTTTGCTTGCATAGACATTTCGATACGCGACACTTTCACCATGTAAGGCACGTAGTTCAATTTTAGCTTGGTCTGTATTCGGTGCAATGATGCTAACGGTACTAATAGGATTAGTTTTCCATTCAGCCTGAACCGCAGTCACGATTGGTGCTAAGTTGGTCAACGGCGCAGCAACGATAGGTTGTTCTTGACGTTTAGAGCGACGATCTCCTCGACCTTCACCACCATCAGCACGATTTTCGCCTTGGTTTTGTGCAGAATTAGCACGAGCTTGTTGTAGACGTTGGCCACGTTCTTCGCGTCCTTGAGCAGATTCACGTCCTTCAGGTTTATTTTCCTGAACTAAGGCACGATTTTGTTCTTGTAAAAATTGTCCCCGGTTTTCATAAATACGCTCAATCCCCCAAGGCATGATCGTAAATAACAGTAGCAACAGGCCACTAAAGGTGATCATGATGTGGAAGGGGAGCGCAAATACTGCGGTTGCATTATGTGCATCGAGCCAAGAACGTTGTCCTTTGCCTGAGCGGAAGGTAAAGAAATCTTTAAAGATTTTTTTATGAGTAATCACACCACTAATGATGGCAACTAACATCAACAGTGTCGCTATACCGACAAACCATCGCGTCCACATACGTGGCATACCATAAAGTTCGAAATGGAAACGATAGAGAAAATTACCACCACGCGTATCGCGCGGCTCAAGCACTTCACCTGTAGCACTATCAATGTAGATTTGTTTACCACCACGGCGTGCGCGAGGGTCTTCACCTTGTTCACGAACGGTAATTAATGTGGCATTTTGACGCGTATTCGGCAGCAAAATATTCCAAGCACCTGCATTCGGATGATTTTGTTGTAAATAATTCAGTGCAACTTGAGTTTGTTGGACTTGTGAACTGGCTGGAACAGATTGATGCAGCTCAGGTGTCATCCAGACATTGATTTCATTTTTAAAGAAGCTTAGGGTTCCGGTCAGGAAAATAGCATACAGCAACCAACCTAAGATTAGGCTAGCCCATGTATGCAGCCAAGACATGGACTGGCGCGGTCCCTCTACTTTTGCATCAACACGCATTTTAGCTTCCCATCATCATGTAAATGGCATACAAACACACCGCAGGGATCACAATGCCTAAAGTTGCTTTGAGGGTTTTATTCACCATAAAGACCCAAATAAATGCACAGCTCCACAGGATAAATGCAATTAAAGTTGCACTCATGGCTGCACTTCCACGGTCTTCGCTAAACACATCTGCAATCACGATGGCCGATAGCATCGCGACAACATATCCGCCCACTAAAGCGAGGGCAAAGCGATAGAAAATCATCAAGCGATAGGTCAATAGAGAGGGGGTGTCTTTACGCGTTTTAGGCAGCGCAGATGTGAGGGGTGTCACGAGTGCCTCAGGTGGTGAGCTATTCATAAAATACTTAAGCGCTTGGAAATTGTATTAAAGTTAATCTAAATGATAACAATTATTATTAATAATTAGAATAATGTATTCACAAAATTATTGATTTTTCAGCATGCTGAGTGGAAAT
Organism: Acinetobacter sp. YH12126; assembly: GCF_013418745.1. Classification (NCBI taxonomy): domain Bacteria; kingdom Pseudomonadati; phylum Pseudomonadota; class Gammaproteobacteria; order Moraxellales; family Moraxellaceae; genus Acinetobacter; species Acinetobacter sp. YH12126. The sequence continues at coordinate 2,439 of NZ_VPBM01000019.1, forward strand.
TGATTTAAAAAGAGGGGAATTAAAGGCGAAAAAATAGCGACCGAAGTCGCTATTTTAGAATGCAAGAATGCTTAATTGTCTACATTATTGCTCTTGTTGAATGCCTGCAACCAACCAGTCTTGATCAGAACCCGCAGGTTTAACAAAATGCCATACTTCAGCAAATGGCTGTGGCAGGCTATTTAAGTCTTCACTTACCGTACCTGTAAAACGCACACTTACAACGTATTGACCATTTTCGTTAGCAGAATCGACCACCATAGCATTTAAGTTAGAAAACTCAGCAACGTCTTCATCTTTATTCGCCATAATGTCGTTATACATAGACTGGTAAAGATCAGGTGTTAAGTAACGCTGAATTTCAGAAATGTTGCTTGCCGTATTCATCGATTGAATGTGGTTAAAACGCTGACGTGCAACACGTAAAAATGTTGCTGGCTCTGTACCATCAGGCAATTGATTGCCGCTGTTGGTATAGGCAGCACCAAAAGGCGCGTTCGTTGCTGCAGCTGCACCAAATGGAGCATTTGAAGCTGCTGAATTACCGCCCACAGAATTACCAAAAATATTCGTATTGTCATTACCTGCACGAGGTGCAGCATTTTGCTGACCAAACGGTGCATTGTTTGCACCGCTGTTTGGCGCATACGGATTGTTAGCGGCTAGTTTTTTTTTTGCGCCCATCTTACGGAAAATGAAGAAGGCAACAGCAGCGGCAAGTAAAATCCAGATCCATCCTGGAATACCACCTTTCTCTTCCTGTTGTTGAGCTTGCGCTTCAGAAGCTGCTTGACCGTTATTGTCATCGGCCATCGCATTTGCAGCGACTGCACCAATTGCAGCACCAGCCACACCAGCAGCAACCATTCCGCCCACATTCGAGCCAGATTTTGCTGGAGCGCCAGCAGTTGCAGGCTGTTGAACAGGAGCAGATTGACGAGGTTGCTGATAAGACTGAGTTGGAGCAGCTTGACGGCTCATACCATGGCTTTTACCACCACCGGCACGTTTCGCTTCTGCAATCGGCGCTACCAAAAGGGCTGCTGTTAAAAGAGCAGTCATCAAACCACGCTGTCGAACTTCCATCAAATTTTCCTATATCTATATAAATTTAAAATAGCCATCTAGTTATGCCGCCATTTGTACTGAATTTCAATAGAACATCGGTAAAAAATTGAAAATTCATTCAAAATAAACGAATCAACGTGACTAAGACTCATCGGTCAGCGTAATTGCCTGACTCAACGCCTCATGTAAACGTGCGACAGAAATAATTTCTACACCTGAAATCGGTTTTTGCGGTGCATTCCCACGCGGTAAAATAATGGTTTTAAAACCATGCTTAATGGCTTCTTTGAGTCGTTCTTGTCCATTGGGTACAGGGCGGATTTCGCCTGAAAGGCCGACTTCACCAAATACTGCCAAATGCTGTGGCAGGGCTTTAGCTCTTAAGCTAGAGGCGCAGGCTAAAAGTACCGCAAGGTCAGAACCGGTTTCAGTGATTTTTAAACCACCCACGACATTGACATAGACATCTTGTCCTGCAGTTTGTACGCCACCATGACGGTGCATAACGGCTAAAAGCATGTTTAAACGGTTTTGTTCTAAACCTAAGGCCACGCGTCGAGGTTGTCCGTGCGCATCATCTACCAAAGCCTGAACTTCAACTAAAAGTGGACGTGTACCTTCACGGCTAATCATGACAATGGAACCCGGAATGGCTTCATCATAACGACTCAGAAAAATAGCGGATGGGTTTGATACCTCGCGCAGACCTTTATCGGTCATGCCAAATACACCAAGCTCGTTGACTGCACCAAAACGGTTTTTCACTGCACGAATCATACGGAAGCGCGAGTCAGACTGACCTTCAAAATACAAAACACAATCGACCATGTGCTCAAGCACGCGAGGGCCTGCCAAAGAACCTTCTTTCGTTACGTGACCGACAATAAACAGTGCAGTGCCACTATTTTTGGCAAAGCGAGTCAGGAGTGCAGCCGATTCACGAATTTGGGAAACACCGCCCGGCGCAGACTGGAGTGTCTCGGTGTATAGGGTTTGGATCGAATCTAAAATGGCAACGGCAGGGCGTTCATGTGCCAAAACTTCACAAATACGCTCGACACAGGTTTCGGCCATGACTTTGAGTTGATCGGTCGGCAAATCTAGGCGCTGGGCACGTAGAGCCACTTGAGACAAAGATTCCTCACCAGTGACATATAAGGCAGAACTTTTACTCGCCGCCATATAGGTTGCGGTTTGTAGCAAAATAGTGGATTTACCAATGCCGGGGTCACCACCAATCAGCACTACTGAACCTGTGACCAGTCCACCGCCGAGCACACGGTCAAATTCACCAATACCTGTTGCCATTCGAGTTTCATGCGAAACTGAAACTTGATTTAAGGTGGTCACAGCAGCAGCTTGACCTGCATAGCCACCGCCCATTTTAGGCTGTGCACGGTGTGTAACGGCGGGTGCAATATTGACTTCGACTAATGAATTCCATTCACCACATTCGGTACATTGACCGGCCCATTTGGAATGATCAGCACCACATTGTTCACATCGATAGACACTTTTTGCTTTCGCCATAATATTTACTGTGCACAAACTCAAATTGAGTCACAGCATAGCGGTGAATACATTGAAAAACCAAGTTTTTATCGCATGAAATGACTGATGAAGGTCAATTGATGTCGTTTTATTTTCAAGAGCTGCACTTTTTTACATAGTAAGCACTTTATAATAGCGCATTATATTTTTTGAAATGGGTCACCACATGACTGAACTATTACGACATATCGATGCCATCGCACGTGAAAAAAATCGTGATGTGTTATTTGTGCATTTTGAAGAATATGATCATCAACATCCTGAAAAAAATACGGTGCGTAATGATGTTATGCACTGGTTTGACCTGCAAAATATAGACTATTTCCCTTGTATGGGGCTAGAAGGTGAGTCTTTAATCGATAGTTATACAGGTGATTTATACCTTGACGTGCCTTTTGATGAAAGCAGCCCTGCATATAAAACCCTCAGTGAATACCTTGAAGATGAACAAGGGAACATGAAAATTCAGGGGGTATTGTTCTTTTCTTTATCTTTGGAAATTGCCCTAGAAATCGAAGCTGATCTGATGGAAGCCAGTGCTGTAGATTCTGAATATGCTGAAAATGAGTTTGGTGACCAATTTGGTGAAGGCTTTATTGAAGATGCTGAATTAGATCCAAAAGATGAAGCGGCCAATGAAAGCAAGACGAAAAACGACAAATTTGATGATGGTCAAATTGGCACGATTCAATAAGTAAATATTGATTTTCAGTCCGAATAAAAAAGCCACGTGAATTCACGTGGCTTTTTGTTTAGCAGGGGATTAGTACAATTCACCTGATTTACGACGTTCAATAAAATCTTTCGATTCTTTTACAATGATGCCTGAGAGCAATAACAGTGCAATACAGTTTGGTGCAGCCATCAAACCGTTAAAGGTATCGGCAAATAGCCAAACGAGATCAAGTGTTACGACACAGCCGACAAAGACTGATGTGATGTAAATTAAGCGATAAATCATTACTGATTTTTCACCTAACAGGTAAGTACAGCATTTTTCACCATAATAGCTCCAACCCAGAATGGTTGAATAAGCGAAGAAAATAATACCGAAAGTCACGACCCAACCACCGAAGCCCGGAAGTAGTTTGTCAAAAACACTGATCGTTAATACGGCACCCGTTTGATCACCAAAGCTTTGTCCTGCCATGATGAAGCCCATCACCAGTACGATACCTGTAATTGAGCAAACAATGATGGTGTCTAAGAACGTACCTGTCATAGAGACAAGACCTTGACGTGCTGGGTGGTCAGTTTTTGCAGCCGCAGCGGCAATAGGTGCTGAGCCCATACCTGCTTCATTAGAGAATACACCACGTGCCACACCATAACGAATCGCAGCACCAATCGCACCACCCGCAGCAGCTTCGCCCGTAAATGCATAGCTAAAGATCATTTTTAGTGCAGGGATCACCAATTCAAGGTTGGTGAAAATAATGATTAAGCCACCCAATACATAACCTACCGCCATAATTGGAACAATAAATGAAGAGGCTTTAGAAATGGATTTGATGCCGCCTAAAATAACGAGGGCAGAGAATATGGTGATGACGATTGCAGTGGTGAGTGTGCTGATCCCTAAGCTGTTTTGCACAGCAAGCGCGACAGTATTGGACTGTACTGAGCTCCCAATACCAAAGGATGCCAAAGTACCAAATAGGGCAAATACCACTGCCAACCATTTCCACTTAGGCCCAAGTCCACGTTCGATGTAATACATCGGACCACCGTTCATTTCGCCATTTTCATTTTTATGACGAAACTTTACAGCGAGTACACCTTCACCATATTTGGTTGCCATACCAAAGAGCGCGGTTATCCACATCCAAAACACTGCGCCCGGACCACCGAGCACACAAGCGGTGGCTACACCGGCAATATTACCTGTACCAATGGTGGCAGAAAGTGCGGTCATAAGTGAGGCGAAATGAGAAATATCGCCATCATGTTGATTGGCTTTAGGATGCTTGCCAAAGACTTGTTTGAATGCGAAAGGCAACATGCGAAATTGCCAGAAAAGTAGTCGGAAGGTGAGGAATACACCTGTTCCGACAATGAGGACCAACATGTACGGGCCCCAGACCCATCCACTGAGTGTTTCCATGATATTTTGAATTTCTTGCATAGTATCTTCTTCTTATCGGCCCTGAGTGAGTGAATGCTACATTTTTGATATCTGTAGCAATTGATATGCCATTGTTAGAAACTTCCATGATTTTTGGCATAAATTTTTATCGTTGATAAAATATTTTTTGCATAAAATTTAAGTTATTACAAGTAAATTGTTGTTTTATTGGTCGCTTTAAAATGTGAATTGGCGCTAAGATTTTTATATATAAGAAAAATAAATTAACTTTGTCACTTAATCCGAAAATATAGATGATGAGAAATAATTTTGTATTTTCTGAAATTTTTACGTTAATTTGTCGCAATTGGAACGCGAAGTTGAATTAAATAATGTCAAATGAAATTCATGGATCGCACGCTGATAGCGGCGATTTGAAACGAAGCTTGTCCAACCGACACCTGCAATTGATTGCGATTGGTGGTGCGATTGGTACAGGTTTATTTATGGGGTCAGGAAAGACCATCAGTTTAGCTGGTCCGTCCATCCTTATTATCTATATGATTATTGGTTTTATGGTTTTCCTCGTCATGCGTGCATTAGGCGAGTTATTACTATCAAATCTTGAATATAAATCTTTTATCGATTTTGCAACCGACTTAATCGGCCCGTGGGCAGGTTATTTTGTGGGTTGGACCTATTGGCTGTGCTGGATCACTATAGGGATTGCTGATTTATCGGCCATCATTTATTACCTGCAATTCTTTAATGGAGGTAACCCGTTCTCGCCCGAAGAAGGGGTGATGATCAGTGTTGCCGCCATTGTTTTTATCATGGGTTTAAACCTTGTTACGGTTAAACTTTTTGGTGAATTAGAGTTTTGGTTTGCACTGATTAAGATTATTGCAATCGTGGTGCTCATTGGTGTCGGTCTTTGGATGATCTTTACCGGTTTTACCTCATCGACAGGTGAAATCGCATCATTCACACATTTATGGTCACATGGTGGTCTATTCCCAACAGGAGTAACTGGCTTCTTGGCAGGTTTCCAAATCGCCATTTTTGCCTTTGTCGGCGTAGAACTCGTGGGTACTACGGCAGCAGAAACCAAAGATCCAGAACACAACTTGCCTAAAGCTGTGAACTCGATTCCGATTCGTATCATTATTTTCTATGTGCTGGCACTTGTGATTGTGATGTCCGTTACGCCATGGAATGCCATTGACCCAAGCATTTCACCATTCGTGAACTTGTTTAGCCAAGCCGGTATTGCTGCTGCTGCGATTATTATGAACTTGGTGGTGTTGTCATCAGTTATGTCATCGATGAATAGTGGTGTGTTCTCGACTTCACGTATGTTGTTTGGTTTATCTCGTGAAGAGCAAGGTCCAAAAGCGTTTGGTCGTCTAAACTCACGTGCAGTTCCTGCAAATGCGTTATATTTCTCGGCAGTTTGTTTGCTGTTGGGTGCTGCATTACAGTATTTCGTTCCGAACACGGTTGAAGCCTTCACTTTAGCAACTACACTGTCTACGATTTTATTTATCTGCGTATGGCTCATGATTATCTGGAGCTATATCGTTTACTATAAAACTCGTCCTGAGCTGCATGCGAAATCAACCTTTAAACTACCGGGTGGTTTATATACCTGTTGGCTCGTGATTATCTTCTTCATCGGCATGATTTATGTCTTGTCGCTAGAAGCAGATACCATGAAAGCGCTCATGGTGAGCCCGATTTGGTTCATCATATTGATTATTGGCTATTTCGGTTTTTATAGGAAAAAGCACCATTAATTTACATTTTTGATCTGATGTAAAAACATAAATAGCTGCTCCTGAGGGGGCAGCTTTTTTATTTGGATATGGACTTATTTTAAGTTAAAACAGACTGTTTATTAGCGTTTCGATTTGTATTAAACAGCATTCAAATTGATATGCTATTTCAGTGAAATCAATAGCCTGATCGAGCTAGAAATAAAGACAAATAAGGATTGAAAACAGCACCATCAAATTTTGCTTAAATTTAGTGCAGAATGGCAAAAAGCTCACTTGGAATTACAGGGCTTTTCTTTTATCCGCGGGTTGATCACGTTATACTCGGAAAAATCTTTTCATTAGGTACGTTTATGTATCGTTTTATGAATTATAAAATTATTGTATTAGCAAGTGCTGTGCTGCTGACCGCTTGTGGTCAGTCTGGTGCATTGCATTTACCTTCAGATGCAAATGCAGATAAGCGCGCAAAATATCTGATTTATCCAGATACGCCTGCACAGCAAAAGCAGGAAAAACAAGCGGCTCCTGTTGCAACTGAATCGGAATCTTCAAATTCTAACCCTACACCTTAATGCTTTTATAGAAAGGATACTTTCATGAGTTTCACCCGTACGAATGGGGTATTGCATGCAGAGCAATGTTCTTTACAACAGCTTGCACAGCAATATGGCACACCGCTTTATGTTTATTCAAAAGCTACTTTTGAAAAGCATTATTCAGATATGGATCGTGCATTTAGCTTTATCGACCATCAAATTTGTTTTGCGGTAAAGTCAAACTCTAATCTTGCGGTGTTAAACGTACTTGCCAAGCAGGGCGCTGGTTTTGATATCGTGACGGGTGGTGAACTCGCACGTGTATTAAAAGCCGGTGGTGAAGCTTCTAAAATTGTATTCTCTGGTTTGGGTAAAACTGAAGCCGATATCCAAAAAGCGTTGGACGTGGGTATTGCATGTTTTAACGTGGAATCTCATGCAGAGCTAGATCGAATCCAAAAAGTTGCTGCGGCAATGGGTAAGAAAGCACCGATTTCATTGCGTGTAAATCCAGATGTGGATGCCAAAACCCATCCTTATATCTCTACAGGTTTAAAAGAAAATAAATTCGGTATTCCTTCAGACAGCGTTTTTGACACCTATGCGTATGCGGCGTCGTTGCCAAATCTTGAGATTGTCGGGATTGATTGTCATATCGGTTCACAGTTGACTGAAACTCAGCCTTTTGTTGATGCACTTGATCGTGTCATTGTGATGATCAATCAACTGAAAGAGATGGGTATTCAGCTAAAACACATCGATATCGGTGGTGGCTTAGGCGTAACGTACAAAGACGAAGTTCCGCCTACCGTTGAAGAATATGCTCAGGCAATGCGTCCAGCTTTAGAGAAATTAGGCCTTAAGGTATATATGGAGCCGGGGCGTAGTATTTCTGCAAATGCAGGTGTGTTGTTAACCAAAGTTGATTTGCTCAAACCGACCAATCATCGTAATTTTGCCATTATTGATGCCGCAATGAACGACTTAATCCGTCCTGCTTTATATGAAGCATGGATGGATATTCAGGAAGTAACGCCTCGTACTGATACAGAAAAAAAAGACTGGGATGTGGTTGGTGCGATTTGCGAAACTGGCGATTTCCTCGGTAAGCAACGTCAGTTGGCGATTCAAGAAAATGACGTGCTTGCAGTATTGGGTGCGGGTGCTTATGGTTTTGTCATGAGTTCAAACTACAACAGCCGCGGACGTGCTGCTGAAGTGATGGTTGATGGTGATCAGTCTCATTTGATTCGTGAGCGTGAAACCATCGAATCATTATGGGAACGTGAACGTTTATTGCCTTAAGGAGAAATTCGAGATGTTATTAGAATTTACCAAAATGCATGGCCTTGGCAATGATTTTATGGTGGTCGATCTAATTAGCCAACGGGCTTATTTAGATACAGTGACGATTCAGCGTTTGGCCGACCGTCATTTTGGTATTGGTTTTGATCAGCTTTTGATTGTAGAACCACCAGATTTACCCAACGTCGATTTTAAATACCGTATTTTTAATGCGGATGGTTCGGAAGTTGAACAATGCGGTAATGGCGTTCGTTGTTTTGCGCGCTTTGTGCATGAACGTAAGTTGACCAGCAAAACCAAAATCAAAGTACAAACCAAGTCAGGTATCGTAGAGCCTGAATTAGGTGCGAATGGTTGGGTGCGCGTTAATATGGGTTATCCACGCTTTTTGCCGCATGAAATACCATTTATTGCGGAAGAGCCTGAAAACTTATACGACATTGCATTGGCGAATAATGAACAACTCACCATTGATGTAGTGAGTATGGGTAATCCGCATGCAGTGACGATCGTTCCTGATGTCATTACTGCAGACGTCGCTAAAATTGGTCCACAAGTCGAATCGCATGAGCGTTTTCCACAGCGTGTAAATGCTGGCTTCATGCAAATTGTGGATGAGAAACATGCACGCCTACGTGTATTTGAACGTGGTGTCGGTGAAACCATGGCCTGTGGTACAGGTGCTTGTGCAGCGGCAGTATCAGGTATGCGTCGTGGCTTATTAGCCAATTCGGTCGAAATAGAGTTGGCAGGTGGTAAGCTGCAAATTGAGTGGCAAGAAGGTGGTGTAGTCTGGATGACTGGACCAACTGCAACAGTTTACGAAGGACGCTTAGATTTAAGCTACTTCCAAGGTTAAAATCAAAGCCCTGATCCATTCAGGGCTTTTTTTCATAAAATAAAAAGTGAATAAAAAATTATAATTCAATGGGATTGTAGTCAACATGGAACAAATAAACGAAGAAATAAAAGAAGAAATCTTAGAGCAACTTTTTCATAAAGCTTTACATGAACCTGCGTATCGACCCGAATTTTTAGCTCAATTATTAGCGGCCAATGTGTATTGTGTGGGAACAACAGGGGGGACGTGATTCACGTATTGCCGAAGCTTTGATCTTGGATGAAGGCGACAGTGTTCAATTGAAATCATGGGAAGATGAAACTTATGATTGCGTCATCCCGTTTTTTACTTCTTTGGAAAAAATGCGGTTGGCAATATCTGAAGAGGAGTCGCATATCCGGCTACCAACCAAGGCATTATTTGAAATGACCATGGGGGCAAGGCTTGTATTGAATCCACAATCACCAGATGCAACGAAGGACTTTGTACCAGAAGAAATTCAACATTTGCTGAACGGGCAGTATATTCAGCCCTCAGAAAACTATGAAGTTACGGAAGATACGGAAGTTTTAATTGGTCAGCCAGCGGAATATCCGCAGTTTATGATTGATCAATTAAGCATTTTTTTCGGCACAGAGCGTGTGGTAAAAGCTGCCTATTTAGCGCAAATGCTGAATGAAGCTCGAGATGATTCACCAACTTTGCTGATCGGATTAGATTTAGAAGCAGGATTATCTGAACAACAAATTCAAGATTTACACAGTAAAATTGGTCGTATCACACAGGATAGTTTTAAAGAGCAATGCCCAGTGGATTTAATCCATGTCAATACGCACAGTGTGGATGGTGTAGAAGGGTATTTGCTTAATGAAACGCAAGCTTTTTACCAACGTGTTGATGGTAAGCCTAAGGGGTTCTTTGCTAGACTCTTTTCATAAAACAGATATGTAAAATCGCTTTAGTGAACGTACTGCAACGCTTAAGCACATGTTGAAATGGGAGAAGACAGATGACGATGGATCAGAGTCAACTACTGACTATGTGGTTGAAGGAACGTGAAATTCAAAATCAGTCTAAACATACATTGCAAGCGTATGAGCGTGATGTCAGTGATTTTCTCCAATTTTGTACAATACGCAACTTGCCACTGCATGATGTTGAAAAGTCAGATCTGCGTGAATTTGTTGCTCATAAAGTGGAACAGTTTCAGCTCAGTCCAAGTAGTTTGCAGCGCATGTTATCTTCGATACGCCAATTTATGAAATGGGCAGAACAAGGAAATTATCTCAATTTTAATCCTGCAGATGATTTTCAGCTCAAACGCCAATCACGTCCTTTACCTGGATTGGTCGATATTGAAACCATTAAACAAATCATGGAACAGCCTGAGCCAGAAAGTGAAACTCAACGGCAGCTTTGGATACGTGATAAAGCGATTTTGGAGCTGCTATATTCAAGTGGTTTACGTCTGGCTGAAGTGCAGGGCTTAACCATTCGAGATATTGATTTTAATCGCCAACTGTTACGTATTACGGGTAAAGGGAATAAAACGCGCATTGTACCTTTTGGTTCTAAAGCCAAAGAGGCTGTGATGCATTGGTTGCAATTATATCCTGCATGGCATGGTGATTTTGTCCCAGAAGCCCAAGTTTTTATCACTCAAAAAGGTAATCCACTGGGGGTAAGACAAATAGAAAATCGAGTTAAATTTCAAGCTCGACGTGCAGGTGTAAATGTCGATTTACATCCGCATTTATTACGACATTGCTTCGCTAGCCATATGTTGTCCAATAGCGGTGACTTGCGTGCTGTACAAGAAATGTTGGGGCATAGTAATTTAACCACTACACAAATTTATACCCATGTGGATTTTGATCGATTGGCACAAGTTTATGATCAGGCCCATCCAAGGGCACAGCATAAAGATTCGTAACAATTGCAAAAACGACTTTGGTACTCAGTGGTCTAAATTTTGCTTAAATACACAGGCTATATTTCACATTTTTTATCCTAAAGTGGTCTACTTCATGAAAATTAAATAAGGATGTGAAAAAATATTGGTAAAATTGACCGACATTTTGAACTATTGTCGCATTATAAAAATTCAAATTATCGGGTATAAAAATTGTCCATTATTGAATTGACGTAAGTGCTGAAGTGAAATTCGCCATTTACTAAATTGCTGTACCGTTAAAAATATATAGGCCATACCATGATTTCAGATATTCAAGAAAAATATGACCAGTTAAATGGTCAGCAAAAAGAAATTTTTGCAGGATACGGCTTACGCCAGATCAAACACTTTGTTGAAATCAGTTTGCCTGAAGTAGAAGCTGTATTGCCTGAAGGTGCGCAGCTACAAGGGATTAATGCCGATGGTAAAGTTCAGGCGTTTAATGCGAAGACGGGCCAATACTTTATTTGGATTTCGGATAAACAATGGCAGCTTACCAATAAAGCAACTGCGAAATTTGACAGTAAAGAAGATGCCCTCACCATTTGGCGTATTTTTAATTTGGCAAAGTATGAACTTATTGACCTAAGCCACATCCATCGTGACTTTTTGGAAAATCAGCCAGCCTAAACCATTGGTCAAATAAACAACTCATGGGCTATCTTCATTGGTTTTGGATGTTTAGCCCTTATATCACCCGCTCCATGACATGTTGAGATGCTTGTGAGCAGAGCATTAGAGTGTTGATCTTCTTTGCATAGCTTAGTTGCCTAAACAAAAATCTCTAAATGCCAATCCGTTTCGCTGCTATTGATTCAATTTGTTCAGTTTTGATAGCGAGAGCCTGTCAATCCAATCAATTGTTTTCCCACTTGAGCAATTGAGCTCAAAGACCTCCTAGATATTTCCTATTCAATTGCTGCAAATGTGCCGCAAATCATTATTTTTCTTTGCTTAAAATATAATGAAATACCGCATAGCTAGATATTTGCATTCGAGGCTGTGAAGGTAATCCGTCACTACATTGCCAAGCTTGTAGTATCAGCCTCGTCGTTTCTGATGCTTGAGTTGTTTCTTGGCAGACCAATTTCTGTTTATAAATCTTCTAACGGTAACTGGAAGCTTTGTTTGATGATTTGGCTTGGTAAATCAGTCTTTACACTGGTGATGCCATTTTTCTTGGTTAAGTGAGTAGACTGAAATTTGCGGTAACTTTCTAGGTCAGGCACCACTACTTTGAGCATTGCATCGCACTCACCCAAAATAATGTAGCACTCCATGACTTGAGGAAGTTCTTTCATCGCTTCGATAAAAGTATCGATGGTTTCAGCATCTTGCCCAGTCAACCAAATACGAGAGAATAAAATCAATTGAAAGCCAATCTTTTGTGGATCGACCACGGTGGTGTAATTCTGAATCACACCTGCTTCTTCGAGTAATTTGACCCGACGTAAACAAGAAGAAGGCGAGAGTCCAATTTCCTTGGCTAAGTCATTATTTTGCATGCGGCCATTATTTTGAAGTGCGCGAATGATATTTTTATCAATACGATCTAGTTTAACTAGAATTGACTTAGAAGATGTCTTCATAAAATAGAATATAATTCTAAAAATAATATCTATTATAGAATATTTGATATCCTATTTTAAAGCGATTCAAACATACTAATTTCACTTTCAGGACATAGAAAGGGAAAATTGAAATGTCTGTATTTGCTTTGTTTGCCTTAACGGTAATTCCCCTTATTTTCACACCAGGACCCGATATGCTTTTTATCCTGTCACAAGTGATGGGTAAGGATGCAAAAGCAGGCATGATGGCAACAGTGGGGGTATGCTCAGGTTACTTGGTTCACTCGATTTTGGTGGCATTGGGTATTGCTGCGATTATCGTGTCATTTCCACTACTGTTTGAAACAATCCGCTGGTTGGGGATTGCTTATCTTTTATATTTGGCAACGCATTTACTGCGTTCAGTATTTAGCAGTAAAAAATTAAGTATTGAGAAAAAGTCAGCGTCCAACCCGATTAAAAAAGGCTTTTTTACGGCTTTACTGAACCCGAAAGGAATGTTGATATATTTTGCAATTTTGCCGCAATTTATCGATAAATCAGCGAATACTGTGAGCCAAGGTTTGATTTTGTCCTTCATTTTTATTGGGCTGATTTTTGTGGTGTATTGTAGTTTAAGTGTGGTCTTTGCACGTATTACACAAAAAACTCAAATTGATGAACGCAAACAAAAGTGGATCGATGGTACATCAGGCGGTTTATTGGCTCTTGCTGCGACATGGTTAATTGCCAATTAAAAACAGTAAATGTAAATAGAAATAAATGCCTTAACTAAAACCTTCGTGGAAGCGGAGGTTTTTTTATATGTGCTGAATATCGGCAGATATTAAGAATATGAACAGGAGAAAAACACGCCAATTAGCTTCAGAAAAGTGAAATGAACGCTAAATTCATTATGCTTCTATCTTAAATGACAAGTTTAGATATGTTGCCGAATGTGTAGAGGGAAAGCTCTATTTCAGAAAGATTGATCGAAAATTGATATTAAATCAGATCTTTTGATGAGCTAAATCAAGTAAAAAAATAATAAAAATCAATGCTTAAAAAATAACTGAATAATGCGTTTTTTTGGATAACTGAACCATTCTCTAAAAAATGTGAACGATAAGTTCAAGGAAATTACGCTTTTTTACAGGTCTTTCGATAATTGTGACTTGACCGAAATGCCGTACACATTGCAAGATAGGGCACCTAAAAAATTTAAAGTGAAGAGTTAATATAACTTTTCTCAACATTTACATTTGCTAAAACAGCCGAGGATTACATGAAGGCTCTTGTTGCTGTAAAACGTGTGGTTGATGCCAACGTTAAAGTTCGCGTTAAGCCGGACAACAGTGGTGTTGACTTAACGAACGTTAAAATGTCAATTAACCCATTCTGTGAAATCGCAGTGGAAGAAGCGGTTCGTTTAAAAGAAAAAGGAACTGTTTCAGAAATCGTTGTTGTTTCTATTGGTCCTAAAGAAGCTCAAGAACAAATCCGTTCTTCTATGGCGCTTGGTGCAGACCGCGGTATCCTTGTTGAAGCTGACGACAGCCAGTTAGGTGCACTTGAAGTTGCAAAAATCCTAAAAGGTGTTGTAGACGCTGAACAACCTCAATTGATCCTTCTTGGTAAACAAGCAATTGATGACGACTCTAACCAAGTTGGTCAGATGCTTGGCGCGCTTTTAGGTGCTGGCCAAGGTACTTTCGCTTCAGAAGTTAAAGTTGAAGGCGACAAAGTACAAGTGACTCGTGAAATTGACGGTGGTTTACAAACTGTTGAACTTGCACTTCCTGCAATTATCACTACTGACTTGCGTTTGAATGAGCCACGTTATGCTGCTCTTCCAAACATTATGAAAGCGCGTAAAAAACCGCTTGATACTAAGTCACCTGCTGATTATGGCGTTTCACCTGCGACTAAGCTTAAAACTGTTAAAGTTGAAGCTCCTGCAGAACGTAAAGCGGGCGTACAAGTGAAGTCTGTAGACGAGCTTGTAGATAAATTGAAAAACGAAGCGAAAGTGATCTAATACAGAAGGATAAAAATCATGAGTATTTTAGTTATCGCTGAGCACGACAACAAAGCACTAAATGGTGCAACTCTTAACGTTGTTGCTGCAGCGCAAAAAATCGGTGGTGATATCACTGTATTAGTAGCTGGTTCAGGCGCTCAAGCAGTTGCAGACCAAGCAGCTAAAGTTGCGGGTGTAAGCAAAGTATTACTTGCTGACGACGCTGCTTATGCTAATCAATTGGCTGAAAACGTTGCTAAATTAGTTGCTTCTATCGGTGCGGGTTACACTCACATCCTTGCTGCTTCTACGACAACGGGCAAAAACGTACTTCCACGTGCTGCTGCGCTACTTGACGTAAGCATGATCACTGACATCATTACTGTTGAAGGTCCTAAAACTTTCAAACGTCCAATCTATGCAGGCAACGCGATTGCAACTGTAGAGTCTGGCGAGTCTGTTGTAGTTGCGACTGTTCGTGGTACTGCATTTGATGCTGTTGCAAGCGAAGGCGGCTCTGCTGCAGTTGAAGCTGTTGCATCTACTGGTGATGCTGGTATTTCTAAGTTCGTTTCTGAAGAAATCGTGAAATCTGAACGTCCAGAATTAACAGCTGCGCGTATCGTGGTGTCTGGTGGTCGTGGTGTTGGTTCAGGTGAAAACTATCACACTGTTCTTGATCCATTGGCTGACAAACTTGGTGCAGCACAAGGTGCATCTCGTGCAGCAGTTGATGCTGGTTTCGTACCAAACGATATGCAAGTGGGTCAAACAGGTAAAATCGTTGCTCCTGACTTGTACATCGCTGTAGGTATCTCTGGTGCGATTCAGCACTTGGCAGGTATGAAAGAATCTAAAGTGATCGTTGCGATCAACAAAGATGAAGAAGCGCCAATTAACTCAGTAGCTGACTACTGGTTAGTGGGTGATTTGAATACTGTTGTTCCAGAATTAGTATCTAAAATCTAATTTCTGAACACAGTTCAAGACGCTCCTAAGCTTATGGCTTAGGAGCGTTTTTTATTGCGGAGTGAATAGTCTGGTAGATCTTCTTGATCATGCGTAATCGATTAACCATACGTGAATGTACATAAATATGCATTGCACTTTTATTTTTCATATTTATGAGAGTGGTGGATTCTTAATTTCGTACTTCAAAATTCTTACGATATGATTTCTTGTTGTCAGTATTAGGCACTACTGTAGCGTAAGCTAAACGTATGTTGAAACTTAAATGGTAAGTAAGCAGGAGCAATCGCTTGGTAATAGGATGGAAATTAATAAATTATAAAAAATACAAAGATTTAAAATAAAATAATAAAAATTTATCTTTCAAGTTTGAATCTTAAACTTAAAGCAAGCTTAAAGGATTGTATATTTTGTGTTAACATTGCTTTTTTATTGAACTTGCCTTTTAGGCGGAGTCTCCCTTTGAAATTTGATTTTCAGTTACCAGTCAGTGTATTGGTGCTGATGATCTGCTGTTTACTTTTTTCCTGTTTTACAAAGTATCTCTTTTCCTTTATTTGATGGAATGACTGTTACAGCAGTTGAATCGGTCCAAGCATTGTTATTGCTGTTTTTTGCGATTTATACTTTTTTCTATATTCGACCACTTGAAATGCAAGATGGAAAGAAACAATTTTGGTTGTGGGCTGTCGCATGGTGGTTGTTGCTATTTGGTCGCAGTATTAGTTGGGGGCGTGACTATTTTCCTGATGTGCCTAAACCGTATTTTCGTTTAATTTCGGTATTCATGATTGCACCAGTCGTCTTTATGCTATTTTCGCCTTATGCGTCAAGAAATTGTACATAAACTAAAAACCTTGGCTTTGCCAATTTGGCCATTCGGCTTGGTGATAATGGGCTTATTTATTTCTGATGCAGTTGAGCATAGTCGAAGTCTTAGTTTTTTATTTTTGTACGATTTGGCTTATAAAGATTTCATCAAAGAAGTTTATGAATTTCCGCTTATTTTTGGTTTGTTTCTAACAGCATACCCATGGTTGCAGCATGATCATGTGCCTCAAGAATTAGAGGTCATGCAATATCATAAAGAGTGATTTTTATCACATTTATGCCCCTAAATTTGAAGCTTCGAAAAGAAATCTTTTGAACATCAAACAACCTCTATTCGTAGAGGTTTTTTTCACAGCAAATAAAATCAAAATGCTTAAAATAAATACAAAAAATCATGGTTCTAGTGCAAGATGATTGGCACAAAAATCAGGGTTTTTATGCTATACTGTCCGACTTGATTTTTGATATTGGTTCAGTATTTTTTGAACTAATTTTTACAGATTTACGATATATAAATGCGGGCAGAATTCTGCTTGTATAACAAGGAGTATGCATGAGCGTATCGGAAATTAGACCGATTGCCATTGAGGATGAACTGAAGAGCTCATATCTCGATTATGCAATGAGCGTGATTGTGTCACGTGCGTTGCCAGATGTCCGAGATGGTCTCAAACCTGTTCACCGTCGTGTGCTTTTTGCAATGCACGAATTGGGCAATGACTACAACAAAGCTTACAAAAAGTCTGCCCGTGTAGTCGGTGACGTCATCGGTAAATATCACCCACATGGTGACTTAGCTGTATACGAAACCATTGTTCGTATGGCTCAAGATTTCAGTTTACGCTATCAATTGGTTGATGGTCAGGGTAACTTCGGTTCTGTCGATGGTGACAGTGCAGCAGCAATGCGTTATACCGAAGTTCGTATGCGTAAATTAACCCACGAACTTTTAGCGGATCTTGAGAAAGATACCGTAGAGTGGGAAGACAACTACGACGGTTCTGAACGTATTCCACAAGTAATGCCAACACGTGTGCCTAACTTGTTGATTAACGGTGTAGCTGGTATTGCAGTAGGTATGGCAACGAACATGGCTCCGCATAATATGACAGAAGTCATTAATGCATGTCTTGCTTATGCCAACGATCCGCATATCAGCATTGAAGGGTTAATGGAACACATTTCTGGTCCAGACTTCCCTACAGGCGGCATCATTTACGGTAAATCAGGCATTGTCGATGCGTACCGTACTGGTAAAGGCCGTTTGCATATCCGTGGTAAATATCACATTGAAGAAGACCAAAAATCGGGCCGTAGCACGATTGTCTTCACTGAAATTCCTTATCAAGTTAACAAAGCAAAAACCATTGAACGTATTGCTGAGTTGGTTAAAGAGAAAAAACTTGAAGGTATTTCTGAACTTCGTGATGAATCAGATAAAGAAGGGATGCGTATTGCAATTGACTTGAAGCGTGGTGAAAACGCCGAAGTGATTGTAAATAACCTATTCCAAAATACCCAATTAGAAAATTCATTCAGCATTAACATGGTCTGCCTCGATAATGGTCAGCCTAAGTTAATGAACTTGAAAGATATTATTGCAGCGTTTATCCGTCACCGTCAGGAAGTGGTCACACGCCGTACCATGTTCGAATTGCGTAAAGCACGTGAACGTGGACATATCTTAGAAGGTTTGACGGTTGCTCTGGCAAATATCGATGCGATCATTGAAACCATCAAAACATCTGCAAATCCAAGCGAAGCGCGCGAACGTTTACAAGCGGGCGAGTGGGCAGGCGGAGGTGTTGTTGCCTTGCTTGAAAAAGCAGGCGCGGTATCTGTCCGTCCAGATGAAATTGAAGGCGAAGATCCAGCACGTCCATTTGGTTTAACAGGTGATATTTATCGTCTGTCTCCAACCCAAGTGGGTGCGATCTTAGAACTTCGTTTACATCGTTTAACTGGTCTAGAACAAGACAAGTTACAAGCTGAATATACAGAAATTCTTGGTCAAATTGCTGAATACACGGCAATTTTGAACGATTTCAACTTATTGATGAACGTGATTAAAGAAGAATTGGCTTTAATCCTTCAACAATATGGCGATGCACGTCGTACCGATATCGTGGAATCACGTATCGACTTCTCTCGTGAAGATTTAATCCCTGAAGAGCAAATGGTACTAACTGTTTCTAAATCAGGCTATGCAAAAACTCAACCATTGTCAGACTACGCTGCACAGCGTCGTGGTGGACGTGGTAAGTCTGCAACTTCAATGAAAGAAGACGATTACATCCAACATTTGATCGTGACTTCTAACCACGCAACAGTGCTTTGCTTTACCAATGTGGGTAAAGTTTATCGTTTGAAAGTGTATGAAGTACCTCAAGCATCTCGTGGTGCGAAAGGTCGTCCGATGGTGAACTTATTGCCATTAGATGAAAACGAAACCATCACCGCTATTTTACCTGTGGTTGATGCGCCGAAGAAATTTAAAGAACGCTTGGCTGACTTTAAAGCATTTGTAAAAGCCAATAGTGCACAGCTACAAACCAATGAAGTGATTAATAGTCATTTTGCTGGTTTAGAAGCTGCACTTGCTGAGACTGAAGACGGTGCAGATGACTTGTCTGATGCATTACGTGTTCAATTGAAACAGTTGGGCTTAGAGCTTTCTACCACTGATCTTGATGATGAAATCATCAATGACTTTGCACAGCAAGCAGAAGCCGTTCGTAAAAACTTCTACGTATTTATGGCAACAGAATACGGTACGATTAAACGTGTTGAGTTAGAACAATTCTCGAATGTTCGTTCTAACGGTCTACGTGCGATTGAACTCAATGGTGATGACACCTTAATTGGTGTTGCTATTACTGATGGCGAACAACAAATCATGTTGTTCTCAAACGAAGGTAAAGCCATTCGTTTTGCAGAAACTGACGTGCGTTCAATGGGCCGTTCTGCCAAAGGTGTCCGTGGTATGCGCGTGACCATTGGTGCGGCAGCTCAAGCTGAAGACGCTGAGGATGCGGATGTAGAATCTGATGATGACGATACCTCTGATTCAGCTCTCATTAGCCGTATAGTGTCATTGGTGGTTGTTCCGGAAACTGGTGAAGTACTTTGTGCTTCAGCTAATGGTTATGGTAAACGTACACCAGTAGATGACTTCCCAACCAAGAAACGTGGCGGTAAAGGTGTTATTGCAATTAAAACATCTGAACGTAACGGTGAACTTGTTGGTGCGGTAGCGATTGATGCGTCTAAAGAGCTAATGTTAATTTCAGATGGCGGTACGTTGGTTCGTACACGTGCGTCTGAAGTGGCACAAACAGGTCGTAATGCTCAAGGTGTTCGTTTGATCCGTTTAGGTGAAAGCGAAATCTTAGTCGGTGTTGTGGCGATCGAAGCAGTTGAAGAAGATGAAACTTTTGAAGAAGTGGAAGCAATCGAAACTGAGCAACTTGTAGATGACTCAACGATTATTGATCAAAATGACAATGAATCAGATCTCAATGAGCCTGAAGAAGACTAATTGAAGATTGAGAAAAGAGGGCGCTACGGCGTCCTTTTTTATAGACAGATAATTTTAGATTGATGAGTACAATATGAAATTAAAATATTTTGCAATGGCTTCACTTATTGGGCTTGGCGGCTGTGACCAAATTGGCCAAAAAGCATTAAATGCAATACCAGACCCAAGTACTGAACAGACTGAAGTTGCCCAAGCTGCCTATGATCAATTACGTGAAGGCAATTTTGAAAAGCTGTACACTTACTTTGAACCAGAACTCAAAGCGAAGTTTGAACAGAATGAAAAAGAGCTGCGTAAATTTGCACGAGGTATTCCGAAACAAGATTACTCACGTAAAAATATAGTGGCTAAGCACATTGAAAAATCGACTGAAAAGCCGTCTTTATATACGGTCACTTATGAGTACGGTTATACCAATAAAAACCTTGTACAGTATGATGTAAGTTTTGATAAACCTGCAGGAAGTAACAAAATTCGAGATTTTAATATTTCAGTATTTGGTGAAAAAAATAAATAAAGTTTGGTAAAAAATAAAACAAAGCTGTAAAAAAGGACGCCGAAGCGTCCTTTTTTATGGCATAAAATTAAGCGGCATCTTTTAGATTAGAGGCATAATTTTTTTGTTTTTCAGTATCAAATTGGCCTTCCCATTTACTGATCACCAGTACCGCAAGCGCGTTACCAATCACATTCAGTACAGTACGTGCCATATCTAAAATACGGTCAATACCTGCAATGAATGCCAGACCTTCGAGAGGAATACCGACACTGCCGAGAGTCGCCAGCAAGACCACGAAAGAAACGCCAGGTACACCTGCAATCCCTTTAGACGTAATCATCAAGGTCAGTACTAGAATCACTTGTTGGGTGATTGTCAGATCGATCCCGTAAAGCTGAGCAATAAAGATAGCCGCAATACTTTGATATAGGGTCGAACCATCGAGGTTAAATGAATAGCCAATTGGAATTACGAAACTGGTAATCGGTTTCGGGGCACCATAAGCTTCCATTTTTTCCATAATACGGGGGAGGACAGTTTCAGAACTTGCAGTTGAATACGCGAGAATCAATTCATCTTTTAAGATCTTGATAATGGCCCAAACACTGAAGCCACAGAATTTAGCAACTGCACCTAATACAATGAAAATAAAGAAGAAGATTGCACCATAAACTAAAACTGCGAGTTTAAGCAGTGGCACAAGTGAGCTGAAGCCGAAATTCGCAACAGTTGCAGCAATCAAGCCGAATACACCAATAGGTGCAAACATCATGATCATGTGCGTAACTTTAAACATCGTTTCAGAAACAGCGGTCAACACTTTAATTAAAGGTTGTTTTACTTCCTGATCAAGCGCACCTAAACCTACACCAAACATCACAGAGAAAAAGATGATTGGGAGCATTTGACCACTCGTCAAAGCTGCAAAAAAGTTAGATGGAATAAGTGAAAGTATTGTTTGAATCAAACCATGAGAATGTTCACTGACTTCATGTGTTGTTTCTTGATACTTTGAAATATCGACTTGCGTCAATGCAGACATATCAATGCCGGCACCAGGTTGGAATACGTTGGCTGCAACTAAACCGACTAAAATAGCAACGGTGGTAATGATTTCAAAATAAATAATTGTTTTGAAACCAAGTTTACCTAAGTTACTACCGTGACTTGTATTGGCAATACCTAAAATAAGCATCGACACAACAAGCGGAATAACGATCATCTTAATGAGGTTAATAAAAATTGAACCCAAAGGCGTCAAAAAGTTATTAACTAAAGCATCACGATATTCAGGAGAATAGTGTAGGAAAGCACCAACAAATATACCTAGAATGAGAGCAATCACGATTTGCCAGGCAAGGCTCACCTTAATCTTTTTCATACATCAGCTCTTATGTCAGATTTGGGAGAAAAAAGCCCACAGTCATCCACGAACAAATGTTGCAGACAGATTGAGTCCGCCATGACAAAAAGTTCTGAATAATTTGGGAGATAAATACGACAATATTTTGCAGTTTATATGAGAATACAGCCAACGATTTTGATCAAAACCAAACTGTTTGATCGATAAATTATCATTTTTAGTAGTATAAGCGATTTGATTATTAAGTTTAATTTATAAAACGAATAAAATTGAGTTATTAATAAACACTTCACAAAATCTCTGATTTACCTAGAAAGATCGAAAAACTAAATGTGAGCCTGTATTTTTCATTTTTATATAGAAGTTTGCTTTATACTTGTGAGGCAGATAAATCAGTGAAAATTCTATAAATCACACAGATTATCCGAAATAAATTTTAACTTTATATATTTTAATAATAACCAGAGGGCTTGTACGGTGTTGAAAAAATTAGTCGTCATCATTGCTTTAATCTTACCTATAACGGCTTGTGAAAAAATCGGCGATTTCTTGATTGCAAAATTCGAATCAAGCCTACCAAGTGAGACAAGCTCACAGCGTATCAAGTCAGAAAAATTATTCGCAGCACTACACCAACCCCATCAAGATAGCTTTTTGGCATTGGTTGAAGAAAATGTTCGTGATGCGATGCTGGCAGATCCGGAGCTGTTTTCACGTATGAAAAAGCTGATTCCAGCAGGTCAACCTAGCGCTGAGGCGGAAGTGATTCAGCGAATGGCAAATACTCGGCTGGGAGAAGGGGAGACCACAACGATTGTGTATAAATATGATTATCCGCAAAAAAAACTATATATGAGTGTGGTCTTTGCAGGTCATGATGGGGACGATAAAGTGAAAGGATTCTGGCTTGAAAACGCTGCAGAAAAAGAGTCAGATGATTTGGTTACTGAGATCACCTCAGATGTAGATGATTTTGATATTCAAGTGGATGAAGCATCGACTGTCACGCCAACTGCATACAGCTAATAGATGACAGCAAGAATTTAAATTTGAGACATGATTAGAAGCAAAGCGTTCGAGTCCATGATGAATAGGTTTGAACGCATTTCGCTTGAGACCAGACATGTCTTACAGCACAAACAGTTTTATCTTTTGGCAAACTTTAAACGCCAGACAGCAAGACATAAAAAAATCAGTCCAATACTTGTGAGGTAAAGCAGTTTAGGAATGACGATTGTTGTAGGTACACCCATCTGATTGAGTTGAATAAACATTTGAATGCCTTGAGTTGACGGCAACACCTGAGCAAGTATTTGCATCCATTCAGGCATAGCTGCATGTGGCCATGCCGTTCCCGAGAGTAGAAATAGCGGAATAGAACTAAAAACGATGACATGTCCTGCACGTTCTGGCAGGTCAAGAAAAGTTGCGAGATAGAGGGTCATCGCAATAATACAACTGAGGAAGATGGGCACAGCAATGAACATGCCCCAAAAATTTCCACCGCGTGGATAATCATTCAGCCAAAAGGTAAAACCAAATAAATAGAAGCACCCCAAAGTTCCAATGGTCAAAATACACAAGAAAATGCCAGCTAATTGTGTATAGCTTGGACGCCATGTGGTGTTTTGTCGATAGGTCGTAATCAGCATGCACAGACCCAATAAAATCGTCTGATGAATAATTAAGGGTGCAACCGCTGGGAAAATATAGCTGCCATAGCCTGAAAGTGGATTAAATAATGGAATCTTATGGATAGACAAAGCGGGGCTAAAATCGGATATGTTCTGGAATTTTTCTGCATATTCGACGAGGGCATTTTCCATCGAACTGGCTAAACCTAAGCCAATTTTTTGTGTCTTTAGAAAGTTTGCAGCACTGAGATATAAACCAATTCCACCGGTTTCACCACGGCGAATGCTATTTGAAAGATTACTCGGCAACAGTAAAATCCCGTCAGCTTGCTGACTTCTGAGCATATTTTCAGCCTCAGCAAAATTACCAGTCACAGCTTGAATTTCTACATTGGGACTATTGGCTACAGCACCAATAATCGTATTGGTGAGTATGCTTTGTTCCTCATCCACCACAATGATAGGGAGCGATTCTGCGTGTTCCGCTTGATAGGCAATAGGATAAAAAAAACTGTAAAGAAAAACAGAAAGCACTAAAGTGGTTAAAATCGAACTGTGCTTCACAATATCTTTAAAGGTTTGAATATAGTGTCTGAGCAAATTTGATAAAAATGACGCGATTACATTCATATGACTTGCTCCTTTAGTACTTTACGTAGAAAGAAGCTGGCAAGAACAAAATAGAACAGACAGTAAATGATCAGGGTGACAAGCGGTGTGATTGAAATGGAGATTGGGCTACCAATGACCCATTGTTCTGTTTGTAATTTGGCATAAGGCGTATAGGGAATAATATTGGCCCAAAACTTTGTAAACATCGGTGCGTTATTCAGCGGCAATGTTACCCCTGCAAAACTCAGTGATGAGCCACCATATACCGCAATAAAACCAAAAGACTTGGTGAGATCACGCGTTGCTAAAACTACGGTAGAGCTGATAAAGGCATAGGCTGTATAAAAAAACAATTGCCCGAGCAAAATTAGCAATAATGAACCCTGAACAAACCAACCTCGAAACACGATTAGCCAAAACATCCACGCCCATGTCCAAGCGGTAAAAATGAAAACATAACTGAGATTTTTAGCGATTAAAGCTTGAAAGACAGAAGTCGGTTTCACCCATTGATTTACAGTGCCATATTTGATTTCTTGACCAACCGAAAATGCGACACAGCAACACAGTAGTAAATGTAGAATCGCAGGAATCATGTAGGGCTCTAAATAGAACTCGTAATTTAAACCCGGATTGTATAAGGGTGAAATTTTGACATTGGGCGTCGGTGCATCAAGGTAGGGAATAGTATTTTCTAAATACTGATGACCACTAAAATCGGCCATGGCTTGCAGTGTACTCAGTAACATGGCTGATGAAATACTATTGCCGACACTAAAATAGCTTTGGTTATAGGCAATGCTGATTTCTGCATCTTTTGCTTGAACCAGTCGTTGCTCTGCACCAGCAGGAATATGAATATAGCCCCAAATTTGAGTCTGATTTAAAAGCTTTTCAGCATCGTCCATACTAGGTGTAATGGTGGCTACTTTTAAAGTATGGTTGAGCTGCGCAAAATGAGTAATGTTACGGCTTAAACTGCTTTGATCTTGGTCTATGATCGCGATGGGTAAATGATCTGGTTTGCCTTGAGCAAACATATTAGTAAAGAGCAAAATCACAAGGGCAGGGGCAAGTGTGACCATACACAAGTCCCATTTATGCTGCATCAAATAGCGAAACTCACGCAGAATGCCCCTAAACATTATTTACGCTCTTCAATTTTAAACAAAACGCTCATACCCACTTTTAAGTCAGCAATCGGCTGAGCGGGTTTCAGTTGGATTTTAAAACTACGAATGTCATAGCCGCCCGTTTGTCGCGTGGTTTTAATCGTTGCAAATTCACCTTCGGCTTCTATGTGATCAATTTTAAAATCGGCAGATTTGTTCAGTGCGGGTATAAATCCATGCATGGTCTTGAGTTGATACACTTGAGCATACTGGTCTTCACGGACATTTAAGCTAATCCATAAGCTATCATCTTGAATCAGGCTTACAACGGGCACACCCATTGCAACTAATTCTGAAACTTTGCCATAGATTTTTGAAATAGTGCCATTGGAGGGTGCAAACAATTTGGTTTCAGCCTCAAGTGCATTGGCTTCAGCCAACGCGGCTTGCGCAATCTTGACTTGGGCATCTGCCGAGCTTTGTTGTTGCGGTGTACTGCCACGTTTTGCACGCGCATATTGTTGATAAGACGCTTCTGTCATTTGTGCAGCAGACACTGCGGCAGCTTGCATTTCATCACGGCGTTGTCGTGAAATCACACCTTCTTTATAGAGGTTTTGACCACGTTGGTAGGTGGTTTGCGCCAATTGTTGCTGTGCTTTTAGACTTTGCCAATTGGCATACAAACTATCAATATTTTCTTGTTGAGAGCCACGTTCAGCTGTGGATTGCAGTGCTTGCGCAGATTGGAGTGCAGCTAAAGCCTGTTGTTTCTTTGCATCGACTTCGGGGCTGGTTAAACGAACCAGTGCTTGACCTGCTTGTACTTTTTCACCGTCATGCACATATATTTCTTCGATACGGCTGGGTACTTTGGTACTAATGTGGATGGTTTCTGCCTCTACTCGACCTTGTAATTCAACCTGTTTGGGCTGATAACTTTTCCATAAGCCAAATGCAATTAATGCCAAAAGCAGAATCAAGACGATGCCAATCCCGAACTTGATCAAAGCAGGTTTATTGCGACTTTGCACTGAGCTATTTTTCGTCTCAGCATCGGTGTTTGTATTCACTTTTTTTTGAGTATCCTCAGCAGTATTTGCTGTAGACGAAACGTTTGAACTCGAGACATTGGATTGGGATGTTTCAGCATTCGCAGAGGCATCTTCTTGGTGATCAGTTGGTTCCTGATTCATATTGTTTCCCCTCGGCTAAACTTAGCGAATATAGTCGGTGTGTGATTGATTGATATAGCTTTGGAACTGGTCAATGCTCCCGTGACTTTGTAGCAGTGTTGCGAGTGACATCACGTATTTATAAGCATTCAGCGCCATTTCACTTTGTAGCCCACTCAGTGCATTTTGTGCATCAATGACTTGTGTGGCTGTTCCCATATCTTCCTTAAATGAAAGCTGTTGGATTCTTAAATTTTCTTGCGCGGCTTTTAGATTTTGCTGCAACAACAGGTGACTTTGCTGAGCGCTGGTGACTTCATTAAACGAGCTATAAATCAGGCTTTCGATTTCTTGTTTGGTACGCTCGGTCATTAACTCAGATGCATAGCGTTGAAGTTCAGCGGCTTGTACGGATTTGTTTTTATCAACACCTGAAAATAAGTTGTAGCGAGCGGCAACACCAACGATCCAGTTTTGTTTATCGTCGAGACTATATTCGCCAAATGCAAAGACGTTGGGTTTTTTTGCTGCGCTTTGGGCTTTCACATTGGCACCGGCCAATTGACTGTCCAATTGCATTTTACGCACCAAACTAGACTTATCCTGATAACTTTTTAGTAAGGCGGTTATATTTTGATTGTGTTGCTGATTGATAAATAATGGCGTTGAAAGATCAGTAATTTGGCTGCTTTGCATTAAGTTGTTTAACTTAAATAAGCTAGAGCGGAGATTCGCTTCAGTATTTTGAAAAGTTCTGAGC
This sequence comes from Acinetobacter sp. YH12126, assembly GCF_013418745.1. NCBI lineage: Bacteria > Pseudomonadati > Pseudomonadota > Gammaproteobacteria > Moraxellales > Moraxellaceae > Acinetobacter > Acinetobacter sp. YH12126. The sequence goes on from NZ_VPBM01000019.1 coordinate 29,600, forward strand.
GCATTATTCTTCGCCACTTCAAATTGCATACGCTGGCCTTTGCTAATGAAACCCTGTTGTTCCATTTTGAGTGCATTGGCATAGTGTTGTTGCATCGCATTTAAATTGAAGCGGCTGCTTTCGACTAATTTTTTTTGTAATTGAGCATTGAAGTAGGCTTGGATTAATTCAAAACGTTGCACATCTTGTTGTTGTTCACTGCTTATCGCGCTGCGTTTGGCTTGGATATTGGCAATTTCCTTGGCGCTAGACGTTAACCCACCGGTATACAGCGGCATCATTACGGAAACGGTAGGGCGGATCACTTGATCATCTAAGACCACTTGGGAAGAATCTGGAATTAATCCGACACCATCACGGATTGGCTGTTGCAGACTGTCTTTTAATGGGTCTGCCAAATCACTCGGTAAGCTTTCATCAATTTTATTATTAATGCCATTACTCAGCGTTTGTTCTAAGTTATTTTTTAGGGCACCGAGAGGAATATCGAGTTCATTATGAAAGGCATAGGCACGGACGTTTAAATCCACACGAGGTAAACCAAGCCCTTTAATGGCCTGAGCTTGAAGTTCGGCAGATTGTTGTAGCGCTTGGTTGGCCTGAGTACTATGCGAACTAGTGAGTAGACTTTGTTCTGCTTGGCTATAACTGATACTTTGCGCAAGTACGGTGGGGCTAAAAAAGCCACTGAAACAACCAAGGCCAAGCAGCAATCCTGAACGAAATGTATGTTTAATTTTTATAGAATAATCTGTTCGAGGTAGAGGCATAAAAACACACTCACAGCTAGGATGGGTTCATTATAGTCATTGTGATGAAGTTGGGTAAATTCACTAAGTTGTTGTATTGTTTCATATACATATGTAAATAAATTTTATCTTTGCAGCGCACATCATTTTTCGCACATCAAGACCTTAAATTAGCATCAATTCAAGGGATAAAAAATATCAGTAAATCTAATAATTTGAATTAAGAAGAATTAATTTTGATCTTTATTGAAATTTTGACTTTAAATGTCAGACAGCATTGGAATATTTTCAGCTTTAACTACTGCAAGCACGCGTCAGATATGGTTAAATGCCATCATTTTATTGTGTTTCACTTTGAAAGGAAAACTCATGCGCGCGTACAACTTCTGTGCTGGTCCTGCTGCATTACCCACTGCCGTTTTAGAAAAAGCTCAAGCTGAAATGCTTGACTGGCAAGGCAAAGGCCTTTCGATCATGGAAATGAGCCACCGTAGTAAAGACTATGTCGCTGTGGCAGAGAAAGCAGAAGCTGATCTTCGCAAGCTGATGAATATTCCAGACAACTATAAAGTGTTATTCCTTCAAGGTGGCGCATCACTGCAATTCTCTGCGATCCCATTAAACCTATTGGGTAAAAACAGCAAAGCAGACTATATCCACACTGGTATTTGGTCTGAAAAAGCGTTGAAAGAAGCACAGCGTTATGGCGACATTAATGTCGTTGAAGCGGGTACGAGCATTGACGGTAAACTTGCGATTACTGATCAAAGCACTTGGAACTTATCTGATGATGCGGCTTATGTGCATTATGCAGATAATGAAACTATTGGCGGTCTTCAGTTTGCCAATATTCCTGAAACAGACAAACCATTGGTTGCCGATTTTTCATCAAGCATTTTATCTGCACCGTTAGATGTATCTAAGTTCGGTTTAATCTATGCAGGCGCTCAGAAAAATATAGGTCCTGCTGGTTTAACTTTGGTGATTATTCGTGATGATTTATTGGATCAAGCGAAAGCAGATATTCCAAGTATCTTGAAATATTCAGCTCAAGCGAAAAATGGTTCAATGGTGAATACACCATCAACTTATGCATGGTACTTATCTGGCCTGGTTTTTGAGTGGTTACTTGAGCAGGGTGGTGTAGACGCAATTTATAAAGCGAATATGGCAAAAGCTGAATTGCTTTATGGTTATATCGATTCAAGCGATTTCTATGCAAATCCAATTGCAAAAGAATTCCGTTCAATCATGAACGTACCATTTACTTTGGCGAACCCAGAATTGGAAAAACAATTCTTGAAAGAAGCTGAAGAAAACCATTTATTGAATTTAGCTGGTCACCGTTCAGTGGGTGGTATGCGTGCAAGTATTTATAATGCTGTTCCGCTAGAAGGTGTTCAAGCACTGGTTAACTTTATGGATGACTTTGCAAAACGCAACGCATAATTGTAAAGGCATAAAAAAACCGGCAAATGCCGGTTTTTTTATTGAATAGATTAAAAAATAAAAGTATGTAAAACGTATGCACAAATCAGCATACCTAACATAAAAAATAAGCAGGACATTGGCTCGATTTGATATCGAGATTCCATGTGATGGTCAACTTGCGATAAGTTTTCTTCTTGCACGACTTTCATAGATATTCTTTCCGATCTATTTATCGTTAATTACTATTTCTTAAACGCATTTTTAACATAATTATTTGATTAAATAAAGTACTATCTGCCGTAAACTTACTAAACTATTTAGTTTATTTAAAAATAAGCAACTGAATTGATAAATTTAGTTTCATAAATTTCCTATCTTATTTATTTATATTAAATTTTTATATTTTATCCTTTGCAGATGGATTTATTTAGCAGCATTATTTTGAATTTAATATTGTGGATAAGTTATTTTAATTTGAATTTAAAAATAGAATATATTGACTGGTTTATGGATAAGAAATATTCAATCATTTAAATATTCAGCGAATACACGTGATTAGCGAGAAATAAAAAAACCGCACTGAGGCGGTTTTTTTTTATTTGAAATAGGGTTTTTGAATTCAAATTAGGCAGATTTCGCGTAAATATTGGCTTGTATCCACAGGTTGCCACGAATATATTGCCCAACATTGAAATCTTTATGCGCCGGATTTCGTGTTGCAACACGAACAATCACCGCTTCTTGGTTTTCTTCGTGGATTAAGGTCACATCATACAGCGTATAGTCTTGCTCTTTAAATTGCATGGCGGTTTTGCCAACTATATGCCCTTGGAACCATGCTTCATCTTCTTGTCCAAGATTTTCACCATATAGGTATGCAACCATTTTAGAAAAATCGACTGTGACTGGTGCTTTGTCATCTTCAGACTTCGGTTGCCACGCTTTAATCTGTTCGTGTAAGTCTGCAGGGGCAATACCATTATTTGCTGCCAAGATATCATTTAAAGCACGATGATGTTTAATCGATGCGGGATCATCGACGACCAATTGTTCATGTTCTGCGACAGCTTCGAGTTCATAGGCCCAAGCATTGAGTTGTACACTGTAGCTTGCATCTTTTTCATATTGGTCGTGATTGACGCTATATAAACAATCAAAAGCATACACACTGGTATTTGCGCCTAAGTCGAGGCAAAGCACAGCTTGTGTATTGGATTTACAGGTAATAATACGTTCAATGGTGGCTTTGGTTTTATATGGGCTATCAAAACTTGGAAATGCAGTTTTGACGGCTTTAGGTTTATTATTTTCTACCGCAATCACTTGGCACAGTTGAATCGACGCTTTTGATGGACCTTGAATCAGCCAGGTACTTTGATCCATATCAGATTCTTGTGCGCATAAGCCCATCGGCATAATGGGTGCATCCAATGCCTGACCCAGCCAAACTGGTACATCCGTTGTCGGGTTGCCTGTAAGCAAATTCCAATGTTCAACATGACTACCAAAAGTTTGATCTTCAATAGTGATAATTTCAGGGCTATTTTGTTTTTTCATATGCACAATTGATATTGGGTTGGTTTCATAATTAATAAATCGAGGGTTATTTGAAATTTTCAAGTCACCGACGTCATATTTATCATGAAATCATGCATAAAAAATGTTTTCAGTAGGATTTAAATGTAAAAGCATTGGAAAATAAGCCCAAGTTGGACTCATTTTGCAGCTTTTCGATTCTCATGATTAGAGAAATGTAGATCCATTCAGCGGATGCAGATCCACAAAATGTCATGTAGATTTGTTACTATGAGTCATGTTTAAAAGTGAATGGAAAATCAGTGCTGCCATTTAAATTATGGGTGGATGCAGATGCGTTACCACGCATTTTACGTGATGTGATTATTCGGGCTTCTGATCGTTACCAGTTAGAAGTCACTTTTGTCGCCAATCAAAATGTTGGGATAACGCCTTCGGTGCGAATTAACTCGATTCAAGTCATGAGTGGGGCAGATGCAGCGGATAAAGAAATTATTCAGCGCATGAAAGAGCACGACATCGTGATGACACAGGATATTCCACTTGCTGCTGAAGTGATTGAGCGGGGCGGTATAGCGATACATCCACGCGGAGAGATTTATACCACAGCAAATGTCAAAGCACGTCTACACTTACGCGACTTTATGGATACTTTACGGGGCGCAGGTGTGCAAACCGGTGGTCCAGCACCGATTTCTGAACGTGATAAGCGCGAATTTTCCAGCAGCTTAGATCAAACCATTCAAAAGCAAAAACGTAAAACGGCGCAGAAGTAAAAACCATGCCATCTAAAACAAATCTAGCGACGACCTATGCGTTGTTGGTGTTCATTTGGTCGACAACGCCACTTGCCATCGTTTGGAGTGTCAGTGATATCAATGCGTTTTGGGCGCTGACATTACGCTTTTTTATCGCATTACCCTTGGCTGTCGCATTATTGTTTATTTTTAAACATAAACTTCCGATGGATAAAACCTCGCTGCACAGTTATTTGGCAGGGGCGTTTAGTTTTATTGGTTCTCAGATTTTTACCTATATGGCAACGGCCTATCTCAGCTCAGGCATTATTGCCCTGATGTTTGGTTTGGCACCAATTATGACGGGTCTGATCGGTCGTTTCTTCTTTCATACCTATCTGCATCGCTTGCAATGGATGGGGATGTTGATTGCCGTCTGTGGTTTAGCCATTATTTGCTTAGGCGGCAGTGATCAGCACGTACAGCCTGTTGGCATCGTCTTAATGTTAATGAGCGTATTCGTCTACTGTATGTCGATTTTTTGGGTGAAAAAAGTCAATGCGCCATTGCAGCCCATGTCTCAAGCCACGGGTTCGATTCTTATCTCAGCACTATTTTCTGCTGCAATGCTACCGTTTATTTGGCAGTATGCACCGACACAGATGCCTTCGACCAAAGCACTCATTGGCTTATTTTATGCAGTGATTATGGCTTCATTGATTGCAATGTTTTGTTATTTCAAACTGGTACAAAACATCAAGGCGACAACTTTGTCTTTAACAACGGTACTCACACCCATGCTTGCTATGCTCTTTGGTGCTTTACTGAATGATGAAAAATTATCATTGATGGTTTTACTTGGTGCTGTGATTCTATTATCAGGCTTGTTTGTTTATTTTTATAAAGATTTTCGGGCGAACAGAGAGCTCGCCCACAAATTAAAACATTGATTAAAAATCACTCTTTGTTTTGGGTCAGTGCGATACACTCTGCAAGTTTGACGCGGTCTTGAGGGAGCAGTGTGATAAAATAGGCACCCGTACGGTATAAGTTGCTTTCTTCTTCACGGCTATAAACCACTTGCGCAGTTGCCGCAATATGGAAGAAATTTTCAGGGTGGCTTAAGGTCACATGGATATAAGTACCTTCTTTAATCGCGCGTTCGCTAAAAAAGCTCAAACCAGTCTCTGAAAAATTCACATGCTCAGGCACTGGTAACATGCTTTGTACAATTGCGTCGTATAAAGAACCCGTAATAAGGTTTAACTTTTGGTTAAATAAGGATAAGATTCGAGCAATTTGTTGATCTTTCTCAGCTAATTGTTCTAATTCGTAGTTGAGTGCATGATCAAATTGATCTAATTCAGCAAGTAGTAGAAAATAGCGCGGCAATACAAAATTAGGATCGTAAGGATCATTCAGTGCAACATCATCAGAGATAATCTGATAGTTGATGCGCAAAGCAGCATCGATACGCGACATTACACGGCGTTCAGTTTGAACGCTTTGATGCTGTAAGTTTTCCATAATATATATTACCTCGGACTAGATGGTTATGTTTAAACCAATCTCGCTGTATATAGGGTTGAGATACACTCGCGCTCGGCGCAGTAACCACTTTATTTCTTTTATTGCTCTGGTATCCATGATCGGCCTCACGCTTGGTGTGGCAGTCCTTATTACAGTTTTATCTGTGATGAATGGTTTCGATCGTGAGCTGAAAACTCGTGTCTTAGGAATGATACCTCAAGCCACTGTTTCTTCAACACAAATTTTAACAAATTGGCCTGAACTTGCAAAAAAAATTGAGCAGCATGAGCATGTTCAAGGGGTCGCACCATTTACCCAATTACAGGGAATGTTGACGGCACAAGGTCAAGTGTCTGGCATTATGGTCAGTGGGATTGAACCGCAGTATGAAAAAAAGGTATCAATTATCCAAGACCATATGGTGGAAGGCAGTATCGATAACCTGAAAAAAGGTGAGTTTGGTATTGTCCTTGGCAAGCAAATGACAGATGCCTTGGGCTTAGGTTTAAATGACAGTGTGACCTTGGTGCTTCCCGAAGCAACTCCTTCGCCGGCTGGGGTCGTTCCGCGTTTTAAACGATTTAAAATTGTGGGTATTTTCAGTATTGGTGCAGAGGTTGATTCGATGATGGGCTATGTAGCCCTGAACGATGCGTCGACTTTATTAAGACTGCCAGACGGTGCACAAGGCATCCGTATGAAGTTGGATGATATTTTTGCAGCGCCACAAGTGTCTCAAGAAATTGTGCGTGATCTACCTGCAAACTTCTATGCTTCAGATTGGACTTATACACACGGCAACCTGTTCAGTGCGATTCAAATGGAAAAGGCAATGGTAAGTTTATTGCTGTTCCTGATCGTATTGGTTGCAGCATTTAATATCGTGTCTTCATTGGTGATGGTGGTTACTGATAAAAAATCCGATATTGCCATTTTGCGTACTCTAGGCGCTTCACCGGCTACAATCACGCGGATCTTCATGGTGCAAGGTACAGTTATTGGGGTGATTGGTACGGTGTCTGGGGCGATTTTAGGGATTATCGCTGCATCGAGTATTAGTAATTTAGTCGGTTGGTTGAATACAACATTGGGCTTAAATATGTTTGATGCTTACTTCATCAACTATTTACCGTCTTATTTAAGATGGCAAGATGTTGTGGTGATTGTATCTTTATCATTGGGTCTTAGCTTTATCGCGACTATTTATCCGGCATTACGTGCAGCTAAAGTTCAACCTGCAGAGGCTCTACGCTATGAGTAATTTAGTTTTAGATGCCCAAAACATTACCAAATCTTTTACCGATGGGAAGTCTACAGTCGATGTGATTCGTGGACTTTCATTACAAGTCAAAGCAGGTGAGTTTGTTTCGATTGTGGGGTCAAGTGGTTCTGGTAAAAGTACGTTGTTGCATGTATTGGGTGGCTTAGATCGTCCAACATCGGGTCAAGTGATGATTAATGGTCAACGCTTTGACACTTTAGGTGAAGCAGAGCGTGGTTATATCCGTAATGAGCATTTAGGTTTTGTATACCAATTCCATCACTTGCTGCCTGAATTTACCGCCTTTGAAAATGTGGCAATGCCATTGATGTTACGTAAGTCGAGTAACTTCAAAGAAGTGAAGCAGCAAGCTGAATATCTTTTGGAACGCGTTGGACTTTCCCACCGCATGACGCACAAACCGGGTGAGCTTTCAGGCGGTGAACGTCAACGTGTGGCTTTGGCTCGTGCATTGGTAGCAAGACCTAAGTTGATGATGGCTGATGAGCCAACAGGGAACTTAGACCGCAAAACCGCGGTGAGGATTTTTGAGTTGCTGTCTGAATTACGTAAAGAATTTAACATGGCAATGCTAATTGTGACCCATGATGAATATTTAGCTCAATCTGCTGATGCGATTTTGCATATGCAAGATGGTTTATGGGTAGATGACTAAGCGCTAATTTGATTTTGTAAAAAATTAGTGGATTAAGATTGTTTGATTGAAGCTCACCGCGGTGGGCTTTATTATTGCCAGCACATAATAAAAATAATGACGACTCATGTTACAAAGTTTTTGTATTGGCTGGATTTTAGGTATTTCTTTTATGGGGTTCATGTTTTGGAATCCACAACTCTCGACAGCTCAGTTGCTTTTTATTGTCCTGATTTGGCTAGGTTTACAGCTTTGTATTTCACCAAAACTAAAAAGTATTTTTTTGAAAATCTTACAGCTCAGTATAAATTTATGCATGGGCGCAATTCTCGGCTTTAGTTTTGCCAATACTCAACTCGATCAGCGTTTGGCATTGGTTGAGCATCAGAGCAGACAAGATGAGTTTATTGTGTATATTCCACAAATCAGCCAACTCAAAGACCAAGCGATTCAGCAAAAAGTTGAAGTGCTCAATCTGAATCAGCAGATTCAATATTTTATAGCGTATTTACCCAAGTCAATTTTGCAAAGTAATGAGCAGACGATCCAGTTGGTCCCTGGACAGTACTATCGTATGTATGGTGAGTTAAGGCCTACGCAGAGTTATGTGACCGAAGGTGCATTTGATCAAGAGCGGTGGAGTATACAGCAAAATATACATGCCAGTTTAAAGGTGAAGTCGGTTGAATTGATACCACCTCAACATATGACTGCGATGGGTTATGGCCAGCAATATCAACGACATCAAGGTGTGTTACATCAGTTCAAAATAAAAGTCGAAAAGCAGCGTTTATATTTAAGAGCATTTATATATCAACAACCGCTGCGGAATCATGGCTTGTTGTTAGCACTGCTTACAGGCGATAAAAGTTTACTCACTGAAGGCACCAGTGAATTATTTCAACGTTTTGGCATGAGTCATTTATTAGCGATATCTGGGCCGCATGTATTGGTATTTGCCAGTATGCTCTGTTGGGTGATGCAGTTAGCTATTCGAAAATATTGTCCCAAAATCTATCTCAAATGGCCCAAACAGTATGTTTTGGTCGTGCCCTTTATCTTATGTGTACTTTTATATTGTGCATTTACTGGTTTTGAAATACCGGCACTGAGAACACTGACGATTTGCCTTGTCGCAAGTAGCATGCTTTTGTTACGGCAAACCATTCAGCCTTTTCAACTGCTGGTTTTTAGTGCCGCAATTTTATTGCTCGTGGATCCCTTTAGTATTTTATCTGCAGCATTTTGGTTGTCTTATGGCGCATGCTTTATTTTACTGCGGATTTATCAAACCTTAAGGAAGCATATACTGGCTCAAACAGAAGTCAGTTTTTGGCAAAAGTTAAAACATTCAATGTGGTTGATGGTGGAATCACAATGGAAAATCTTTGTTGCCTTATTTCCATTGATGGTGATTTTTTTCAAGCAAGTCACGTGGATTAGCCCATTAAGTAATTTATTCGCCATCCCGTGGCTAGGGGCAGTGGTGGTTCCTTTAGATATCATCGGAGGAGCACTTTCTTATATTTCTACACCTTTGGCGCATTTGGTTTTTTTATTCAATGATCTGTGTTTAGAGGTGTTGCATGTGTTTCTCTATGGCTTAGATCGACTCTTTGCACCACAAATGCAAGATGTCGCATTGACGTCAACTCAGATTGTACTGTTGATATTGGCTATTGTGATCTTATTTTTACCTGAAGGTATCTTGCCAAAATATTGGTCGGTCATTGCCTTTTTTGCTCTGTTTATTCCATGGAAAAATTCAGCAAATTTTCAACTTTCAATTTTAGATGTGGGGCAAGGGCAGGCGATCTATATCCGTTCGGTAGATCATCACATGATGGTGGACTTCGGTGGAAACTATGATGAAAGTCAATTTAGTGTCGGGCAAAATATCATCCGGCCATTTTTGAGTGTGCAAGGTGTCCATCGATTAGATCGGGTGTTATTGACTCATTTAGATCAAGACCATAGTGGTGGCTTTTTCTCATTAGAGGAACAGCTTGATATTGGGCAGCTTTCAAGTAATGAACGGGTACAAACCACGAACCAAGCTCCACAGCTTTTATGTCAACGTGGTCAGCAGTGGAATTGGGATCAGCAAGTCTATTTTGAAATACTCTCGCCAAAGCCTGAAGATCTTACAGATGCCAAATGGAATGCCAATGAACGTTCTTGTGTTCTATATGTCACGGTCAAAGGCGTCAATGGCCCACGACATTTTCTATTGATGGGGGATGCGGGTTGGGAGACTGAATATCAAATATTAAGTGATTATCCAGACCTAAAAGTCGATGTCTTGGTGCTCGGACACCATGGTAGTCGGCACAGTTCATCCTATGCGTTTTTAAACCATTTTAAGCCCAAGTTGGCGATTGCTTCTGCAGGGCGCTTTAATCGTTATGGACATCCTGCAAAGATGACCCAAACACGTCTCAAACAATTAGACATTCCACTCTTGCAAACTGCACAAAGTGGAAGTATCCATTTCAAGCAAAATAAACAGCAAATTGAACTAATTGAAGAGCGGACAAAGTATAAATGGCTTGATCTATATCGCAGGCTATCTAAAGAATCCGAATAGAAAAACTACTTCAAGTATATTGCTTGAAAATGTCATTCTGCCACATTTTTTATTGTTTGCTGTCTTTGATATTCCTCACGAATATCACGAATGCGTTGAGCGGCTTCTTCATCACTAATATTGTATAGATTTCTCAATTTTGGATTGGCTTTAAAGCGTTTATAGCTCCAGTGATAATGCTCTGGATAACGATGAATTAAATCTTCCACTGCTTTAAAGATAACTATTGAGCCATCATCTGCATTGCCTTGATAGATATTCTCATCCATAGGTTCGATATGCATATCAAAACCATGATTATCGTTACGAATGGCATACAGTAAGAGCGCACGTGCTTTGGTTTTTTGAATTAATTTTGCACTTAAGTTGCTGGTTTTTAGTGGAATACCAAAGTATGGAATCATTTCGCCGCCGGCATTGGGGGTATGATCTGGCAAGATCACAGTCGTCCCACCTTGTTTTAAGGCTTTGAAAATCTGACGTACACCTGATTCATCCGTAGGAACCAATATTGCTTGCTCACGGCTTCGAGCAGCACGGACAAAATTGTTGGCAGATTCGCTTTTTACCGGCTTGTACATGATGGTCATTTGAGTGTACTGCGCAACCCATGCATTCATGATTTCCCAAGTACCAAAATGTGGTACTACGAGTACAACGCCTTTTTGTAGGGCGAGCGCTTCATGTAAATATTCAGCGCCATGTACGTGATGAATCCGTTGAATATTTTTTTCTGTACTTGCACCCCAAATGTTAAAAAATTCAAAATAAGAACAAAGTTCGTTTCGAATCGCTTGTTTAGTGAGTTGAATGCGAGCTGACTCTGATAATTCAGGCAATGCAATTTTAAGATTGCGTTGAATCGTAGAGTAGGTTTTAGAGATTTTTAAAACATTGACTAACCCAGCCAAACCTTTTGCAATTAATCTTGAAATTTGAATAGGTTGACGGCTGATAAATTTTAACAGGTGATATGTGGTGTCCTGTGAATTTTGGTCGGTCATCTTATTTAAGTCTGAAAGAAATGAAAGAAAATTTAAAATAATTATAGGGGAAAATGAATTGATTAGACAGTTATAGCGATTAGCGTGTATATAATGACTACAAATTAACGATCAAATGGTTTTTTTTATGTCCGAATGGCCACCAAAACCTGAAGAAAAACAGCAAAGTTCTTCAAACAATATTCAGCAGCCAACTGGAAATGAATGGAAAATATTAGAAAAAGCCGTGCTTTCTTCCGTTGAAGAACAACGTAGAGCACGTAGATGGGGTATATTTTTTAAATTTTTAACCTTTGCTTATTTGTTATTTATTATCATTGCGATGGCAAAAAGTTGCAGCATGTCGTCATCTGATCCAGCAGCGACAGCGGGTTCACATATTGCTGTGGTTGATATCATTGGGACCATTGCAGCGGACAAGCAAAGTGTAAACAGCGCAAATACCATCAAAGCTTTGAAAAAAGCCTATGAAAACAAACAAAGCAAAGCGATTGTTTTAAATATTAATTCACCAGGTGGTTCACCTGTTCAGTCTGATGAAATTTGGCAAGAAATTCAGTACTTGAAAAAAGCCCATACTGATAAAAAATTGTATGCCATTATTGGTGATACAGGCGCTTCAGGTGCGTACTATATTGCGTCTGCGGCAGATGAAATTATTGTCAATCCTTCAAGTTTAGTGGGTTCGATTGGCGTGATTATGCCGAATTATGGTGTTAGTGGTTTGATGCAAAAATTCGGTGTAGAAGATCGCACCATGACTTCGGGTGAGAACAAAGCCATTTTATCCATGACTCAACCTGTAGATGCAGCACAAAAAGCACATGTTCAAGGTGTACTTGATAATGTTCATGCGCATTTCATTAATGCAGTGAAGGAAGGTCGCGGTAAGAAATTAAAATCAAATGATCCAGCTATTTTCTCAGGTTTATTTTGGACGGGTGATCAGGCTGTGAAGCTAGGTATTGCTGACCGTACAGGTAGTTTAAATAGCCTGAAACGTGAATTGAAAACTGAAAAAGCCGTGAACTACACCATTGAAAATAGTCCGTTTGATTCTGTACTAGGTCGTATGGGAAGTTCATTTGGTCAAGGTTTTGCAACGTCAATTTCTCAGCAAGTCCAATCTGAAAATACCACGAAGTTACAATGAAGCCATTAATTCACTTTGCGCACGCCAATGGCGTGCCATCACGGGTTTATCAAAAATTGTTTGATTTACTGAGTGATGAATATGATGTGATCTATGTGCCGTTACTTGGGCCAGATAAGCGTTACCCAATCGATAACCATTGGAAGAGCTTAACACAGCAAGTCATTGACAGTATTGTACGTCAGGCCAATGGTCGTAAGGTGATTGGATTAGGTCACTCATTAGGTTCGGTTTTAACATTTCAGGCTGCTTTACAACGCCCAGAATTGTTTGAACAAGTGTTAATGATTGATCCGCCTATGATCATGGGGAAAGAGTCTTTTGCTTTGCACATCGCAAAACTCCTCAAACTTAAAGTCCTCGATAAAATGTCCCCAGCAGGATTGTCGAAGCGTCGTCGTGATCATTGGGACAGCCGTGAACAAGCAGCAGAGCTTTTAAGGCCGAAAGGTTTTTACAAAGATTTCGATCCAGACTGTTATCAAGCTTATATTGATCATGCCTTGATGGACGATAAACTGCGTGGTGGGGTGGAGTTGACGATTTCACGTGATGATGAGGTTCATATTTTTCGAACTAATCCTTCACTGTGGTGGTTACCTCATGCTCAACCACAAGTACCTGTACAGCAGTTAATTGCAGAGCAGGGACCATTTTTAGCTCGGCACTTTCCACAAAAGGTTGAGAAAAAATTTGGGATTCCATTTAAAGTTGCTGCGGGGAGTCATATGTTCCCCTTAGAACATCCTGTAGAAACTGTGGAATTGATCAAAGATTTACTTAAATCGTCTAAGCGTCATCATTGAACCTTAAAAACGACAACACAAAAAAAGCACTCTATAGAGTGCTTTTTTTATGAATGAAACATTCTACTTTTGAGATTTATTTCGCATTTTCAAATTGTAAAACAACTTTGTTGTTGGCATCTAAAAATTTCAAATGATCTTTAGAGGCATCATAATGAGTAACTTGGCTCAATGCCTGCGAAAAATGTTGAGGAATATTTGTCGCAGTCAAACATGCTCTTTGTGTTGTAGCAAGGTTTGAAAATTGGATTTTTGTGTTTTGCACAGCGTAACCACCCATGAATCGATTACAACCATCTGAACCACTTATACGAGTGTCGTCGAAAGTGATGGTGGGTACGTTCGAATTGTTAGGGTCAGCTTCAAGCTTAACGCCTTGAATTTCACTCGCAACCCAATTTTTGTTTTGTAATTTATCTAAATTACGATCAGTAGCCGGATTTGATGTCGTAGCACAACCAATCATACCCAGTGTTATACATGCACAAGTCGCCAGTGTGATGGATTTTAACATGTGATTTTCTCCACTTTTGTTTGAAGGATGTAATATTTCAAGATTTATAAGGTTTACTAATTGCAATTTAAGCTTATTATTTTAATGATGCTAAAAGCTTTAATTTAACTAAAAACTACATATTGATCATAAAGTTGAACATTCTGCAAAAATGGATTTTGGATTTTGGATTTTGGATTTTGGATTTTGGATTTTGGATTTTGGATTTTGGATTTTGGATTTTAGTAATAAATAAAGTTTATTTGGCACTGAAAAAACAAAACGCACCCTAAGATGCGTTGATTGTTAAGTTATACAGTTGCTTAGAACTTACAGAATTGAACAGGTTGTTGCAAAGGCTCGCCACGATATAAAACACCATTTTCAGTGTGTTGAATGGTGCCATTACAAATCCATTCTGCCACTTGAGGGTAAATCACATGCTCAAGCACGTGAACCCGATCTGCCAGACTTTCAGCATGATCATGCACATTGACTTTAAGTACGCCTTGAGCAAGCGCTTGACCAGCATCCAGCTCTGCAGTCACATAGTGAACTGTACAGCCATGGAAGACATCACCGGTGTTTAAAACACGTTGATGAGTATGCATTCCTTTATAATTTGGCAGCAGAGAAGGGTGGATGTTAATCATTTTTCCTTCCCATGCTTTGACAAATTTTGCGCTTAAAATGCGCATAAAGCCTGCCAAAATGACCAAATCAACATCCCAGTCGAGCAGTTGTTGATGCATCACATCATCAAAAGCTTCACGACTTGGATATTGCTTATGTTCAATGACTGCAGTTGCAATATTTGCTTTTCTTGCACGTTGCAGTGCAAAAGCGTCAGGTCTATTGGAAATCACCCCAACGATTTGACCTGATAGATTGGCATCGATCAGGGCTTGCAGGTTAGATCCGCTGCCTGAAACAAGTACAGCAATTTTAATCATGAACGTTGCTTATGCGAAAACTACGCGGATTTTTTCGTCAGCGCCTTCAACAGATTCAGCATTATCTGCAATGTGACCCATTGTGAATGCTTTTTCGCCAAGGCTATTGAGTAATTCAACAGTTTTGTCAGCATCGGCTGCATCAACTACGAGAACCATACCTACGCCACAGTTAAATGTGCGGTACATTTCAAATTGTTCAACACCACCTTCTTTTTGAAGTAGTTTGAATAATTCTGGCCATTCCCAAGACGCTTCATTGACTACCGCTTGAGCACCATTTGGCAGTACGCGAGGTAAGTTACCCGGTAAACCGCCGCCTGTGATGTGCGCCATAGCGTGTACATCCACTTCTTTCAATAACTGAAGAATTGGTTTTACATAAATACGTGTTGGTTCCATTGCTGTATCTGCAAGTGGACGACCATCAACGATTTGAGTAAGGTCGACGTTTTTCACATCTAAAATTTTACGAAGAAGTGAGTAACCGTTTGAGTGTGCGCCAGAAGATGCAACACCAACTAAAACGTCACCCGCTTTAACTTTAGAGCCATCAATAATTTTACTTTGCTCAACTACACCTACGCAGAAACCTGCAAGGTCATAGTCTTCGCCTTCATACATACCTGGCATTTCAGCAGTTTCACCGCCAACCAATGCACAGCCTGCAAGTTCACAACCCGCACCGATACCAGTCACAACATTTGCTGCAACGTCAACGTTGAGGTGGCCAGTTGCATAGTAGTCAAGGAAGAACAGTGGTTCAGCACCACATACAAGAAGATCGTTTACGCACATTGCAACCAAGTCTTGACCAATTGTGTCATGACGGTTCAAATTCAATGCTAAACGTAATTTTGTACCAACACCATCTGTGCCAGATACGAGAACAGGTTCTTCATAACCTTTAGGAATTTTACAAAGAGCGCCGAAGCCGCCTAGACCGCCCATTACTTCAGGACGTGCAGTACGTTTCGCGACTGATTTGATACGATCGACTAACGCGTCGCCCGCTTCAATGTCGACACCTGCATCTTTGTAGCTTAAACCAGTGTTTGGGGTAGAAGTTGAGTTGCTCATAATGAAGTCTCCGCATTCGCGCGGGGATTATAACCTGAATATGCAAAACTCTTATGCTATTTCGCACTAAAATGTTATCTTTATTAAAATATTTTCCTTTCTATAACGATTACATTGAAAAAAGGTGACTTTATATGGGTGATCGCACCTTGCGCCGAATATTTATTCTTGCTGGGATAGCATTGATCATATGGGTTTTATACTTATTAAAGCCTGTAGTTGTTCCTTTTGTCGGCGCATTTCTAATTGCATATTTATTTAGCCCTTTAGTCGATAAATTACATAATATTGGCTTGCCGCGCTGGTTATCTATCAGTTTGGTCTTTATTGGAATTGGTGTCGCTATATTCCTTGCAATGTGGTTCCTCGTACCACTGGTATGGGAACAGTTGATGTATGCGAAAAACAATATTCCAAGCAATATTCATTGGGTCAACTATACATTCCTGCCGTGGTTATCAGAGAAATTTAATCTTGTACCGATGGAAATTGATACAGAGCAAATGTCAGCAGCGATCATGGAGTATATTCAAACCAACTATAGTGCAGACAGTATCCAAGCCATGTTGTTAAAAGTGGCACAATCGGGTCTGAATTTCATACAGATTGGTGGCACGATTGTCTTAATTCCAATCATAGCTTTCTATTTCTTATTAGATTGGGAGCGTATGTTAGAAAACATGCGTCGACTTATTCCACGTAAATATGAAAAAAGCACGCTCACAATCGTGGGCGAATGTCATGAAGTTTTAGGTGCATTTGTAAAAGGCCAATTCTTGGTAATGTTCTTATTGGGCGTTGTTTATGCGGTTGGACTCCAATTAGTCGGTATTGAGGTTGGCATCATCATTGGGATGATTGCGGGTCTAGCCAGTATTATTCCGTATTTGGGTTTTGCGGTAGGTATTATTTCGGCAATTGTGGCTTGCCTGTTCCAATTCGGTTTGGATTGGGTGCATTTGGCCTTAGTACTGGTGGTATTCATGGTAGGGCAGGCAATAGAAGGTTATATTTTACAGCCTTTCTTATTAGGCGACAAAATTGGTTTGTCTCCTGTGGCAGTGGTATTTGCAGTCCTTGCAGGCGCGCAATTGGCAGGACTCCTCGGAATGCTCATTGCACTACCCGTTGCAGCGATTATTGTAGTCTTATTACGTCATGCACGCGAAAATTATGAGAAAAGTAATTTATACCGAAATGATGTACTTGTCGTAAATGATGCTGCAAGTGGCACTTTAAACGTAGAAACCAATCAAGTTGCTGTCGATATTGAGCTCAAAAATCAGTCTGCAAATTCGCTGCAAGATCCTGAAATTTCGAGTAACATTGAACGATCAGAACATAAAGATTGATAAGGCCAAAATATAGATATGCGTCAATTGCAGTTAGATATAGAACCACAACTCGATGCCCGAATTAGTGATTTTTCTGGGCCGAGTTGGGGGCATGTAATCGATGGTGTTCGTCAGTTACATGCTGGTTTAATGAATCGTTTCTATATCTATGGTGGAGCTGGCACAGGAAAAAGCCATTTACTGTCTGCAATATGTGACTCCTATTTAGAAATTGGCAAATCAGCAATTCAAGTTTCATTGCTTGAATTGCTCGATGCGCCAACTGAAGCGATTACTTCGCTCGATCGCTATGACTTGGTGGCTTTAGACGATATTGAAGCCATCAGTGGAGTTCCACATTGGCAAAAAGCTGTTTTTCACCTGATTAACTATAATAACGAAGAAGGTGGTCAATTGGTCTTTTCATCTCGACTAGCGCCAATTGAACTCAAACTTGAACTGCCAGACCTACAGTCTAGATTAACTCAGGCTGTTAGTGTGAAAGTGCCAAATGGTAGTTTATATGCAGACCGTCAAGCGCTCGTGAACTCTGTTTTAGCGCGACGTGGCATCCATATGGATCAACAAATTGTGGATTATTTGTTGGCACATGGGCCGCATCAGGCGTCTATTTTACTTCGCTCTTTAGAACAACTGATTCAGATGTTAAAAGGTGAAAAAGTCAAATTGAGTCATGCCAATTTAAGACAAATTTTTGCCCTAATTGATGAATATCGGTAAGCAATAAAAATTCTTGAGTAATTACTCAAGCTGTGACAAAGTACATAAAAATATTTTAATGTTGCAAGGATTGTGCAACTTAAGAATAAAAAGATAAAAAATATTTAAGGAGATGGATATGCTCAAACAGAGCATAGGCATTGGCATGCTTCTCATGGCAGGTCATGCATTTAGCGCAGAAATTACCGTTACAACCACTGAAGATGTTGTAAAGGATGACAAGGAATGTTCACTTCGTGAAGCCATAGAATATATCAATAATGGTATGCCAGAAGCCGGATATAATGGTTGCGGGGGGAAAGACGCCTATGCCTCAATTTCTCTGAAAAAAAATGAAGTTTATAAACTCACTAAAAAAATTGATATTAAAGCAGAACTGAATCTGAAAACGGTCTATGACACTAACGTCAATGAAGATGTCGTACTCGGTCTTAATAATGCCGTCATTGAAATGACCGGTAAGGATCAAATTTTTAATATTAATGACGGCGAAAAAGAACTAATTGCGATCAATTTTAAAGAAATTTCATTTAAAGGATGTAAGCAAGATCAGTGCGCTGATAAAGGCGGCATCCTTTTTAATAATGAAAAACTCACACTTGAAAATGTAAAGTTTGAAGATGGCTATGCACGACTTGGTGGTGCAATCTACAATGTTGGATTTTCAGAAGATGGCGCAGCTGTAGCAAGCCGTCTATATATACGAACCACGATTTTTCAAAACAACAAAGCGGTAGATGGTGGTGCAATTTACTCAGAAGCACCTGCTTATGAAATCTATACATCTTTGTTCAAAAATAATGAAAGCACTTCTGGTCGAGCGATTGTTTACAATCAAAATGGGCTCGCGGACATCAGCAAGTTAGTGTTCAGTAACCCTCAAAATATCATTGCCAATAGTACCTTTTTCAAAAACAAAGGTTTTGCTGTCAACTTACGTGATGGTTTAGCACTCAATAATATTACAGTACTGAAGAACAGTGGTGGTATTGAACTAAATAGTACCTCTGAGCATGCTTATTTAGCCAATAGTGTGGTGATTGGTAATGCGCTCAGTGGCACCGCTCAAGATTGTAAAGTTGTGAACTCAGGAACAGACAAATCTGTTTTTTATAACAACTTAGTGGCTGCGAGTTGTCCTGTTGGGCCTGTTGCAAATTTAAATGATGTGTGGTCTGGGACAAGTTTAATCGCGGGTGAAGATGAAGGTAGCTGTAAAACCTTAACAGAAGATCGTAATGCACTTTTCTGTCCATTTACCAAAGCAAACAACGCATTTATTGGTTATTTACGTCCTCGTATTTTATTAGATTACGAAACGATTTTCTCAAGCCCGATATTAAATAAGGGGAAGACCACAGCAGATGGCAATGAGCATCATGTGTATTGTGAGTCTTCTGATCAGCGTGGAAAAAATCGTAATTTGGATGATGTTTGGTGTGATCGTGGGGCTATCGAAATTGTGGTTCCTGTGAGTATGCCTCGCTTAGGTAAAGACATACGTACAGGTGAAGTGGCGAAGTTTAATATCTTAGATGCTTTAGGTGACAGTGATTTAATTCCAAAAGAAGAATGTACAAAAGTGATGGGTATGGCAAATCCAACAGGTGAGCCATGGCAAGATGGTTGTCCAATAGTTGTACAAAGCACCGAATCAAAAGGTAAATTTACACTGAATTTGAATGGTGATTTTGAATACACGCCAAATGGAAATTGGCATGGCGCAGATATTTTTGAATTGCGTGTGGTGACGTCTTCAACCCGTTTTAATACTTCGGCAAAAAATTATTTAGCTGCAGAAGTGCGTATTTTCCAAGAACCAAACAATGAAATGGAAAGTAAAACCGTTAAAACTTCGGGTGGTGCTCTAGGTTGGGCGAGTATTTTTGCGCTGCTTGGCTTAGTTGGATTTCGTCGCTTTAAAAAATAGTCTGGATAGAATTAAGGACAGCACATGAAAAATTATAAAAAAGGATTGCTGGCGGTCATGGTCCTTGCGGCTATGTCATCTATGGCAGCGACAAGTAACATCATCAAAGTTACGACCTTTGATGATGAAAATGGAGAAAATCTCAATCAATGTTCTTTACGTGAAGCAATTGAAACTGCGCGTAAAAACAAATCTTTTGGTGGATGTAATGTCGGCAATCCAAATAATGGGCAGACCGATTATATTCAACTTGAAGCAGGTGAATATCTTCTGACCAAAGGTGAGTTAGTTCCGCTCAATCAGATCGTGATTGAGGGGAAAAGTCGCTTTAACTATGATTCAAAAAATTTACTGACGCAGAAATTTCCTGCCTATGAGGATATTAGAACGACGATTAATGCCCAAGGCAAATCGCGTATTTTTAATACTTCACGCTCAGAAGCCAACTTTATCGTTAATAATGTACGCCTTACTGGCGGGATGGCAGAAGACCGTGGTGGTGCCTTGTATTTAGGGGGAGCATTTACCTTAAATAATGGTGCAATTGAAAACTCTCAAGCCAAAGTTGCTGGCGGTGCAATCTACTCCGTTGCGCATAATATGTCGAAAAAAACATTATTGGTGAGCAGTTTAGTTCAGGGCAACATCGCACCTAAAGGTAGTGTTGTCGCTATGGATTGTATCGGGAACTTGGGGGATACCCAGCCTGAAATTGTGTTCCAACAAAGCAGTATTATTCAAAATGGTTCATCGACGAGCAATAGTGTGATGGACTTCTGTGGAAATGCCAAAGTTGAACTGACAGCAAATACGATTGCAAAAAACCAAGCAAATCCAAATACGGGTAGTATTATCCGTGCCATTTCTCAGGGAACGGAACGTTTAAGTGCTTTTTCTAGCTTCGTTTTAACCAGTAATACAATAGTCGAAAATAATGCGGCTAGTACCTATTATTATGATAACAATGGTACAAAGGCTTGGTATTTCAATGTATTGGCCTACAATACTGGTGGAAAATCTTGTCGTTATCTGAATAATGCAGTACCTGATAATGGTCAAAAATTTGTGGCAAGTAATAATGCATTTGAACTGGCAGCAGCACAGTGTGATTTACCAGAAAGTGTGCTGAATAGTACGGAAAGCTTTCTGCAAAACCATGATGTAAGTAGCTATGCTATGGGGACTTTATTAAGCGCCCTACAAACAAAATCTGCTTATAATTTGTATTTACCTTTGTATTACCCGAAAGCAATCGGCAGTGGTTTTGACTTGATCAATCTGGGCTTAGACGGCTGTAGTGATGCGGATCAACGGGGCATTTTGCGGATCACCGATGGTACCTTACAGTTATCACCTACGCAAAGAAACACATGTGATATTGGTTCGGTTGAGTTAATGAATTTAACCGCAGCAGATATGGCAGATATTACCAATGAGTCTTTAACAGCTCTGCAAGATAAGTATCAAAATACAATTGATAGTTTGAAAAAGGATATCGAAGATCCAAATTATGCAGAATATAAAGTTGCCAATCAGGATGATTTAACAAAGTACGAAGCGGTATTAAGTGCATTAAAAAATAACCTCAAATATCGTGCAGTTTATTTTGATCCATTCCCAGCATCATTACCTCAAGAAGAGTCTGTGAACGGAAGTGCTGAAACACGACAAATTGCCTTAAATGCTGACAACTATACCGTGACGACTTCACCAATCGACATTGGTAGTGAAATTACGGTGTCTAGTACAGGCGAAGCAAGTATCGTAGGTAATCCACCACATGACCTGCACTGTGATTGGGATGCGGGAATAAAACAAATCGTTATATATCGCACTAGTGGAGCAACAACAGCACCTACCGAATACGGTTTTTGTAAATATACGCTAAAACAAAAGACAGGGAGTCAGGCGGAATCCTCTGGTGTGGTCCGTGTGGCATTTAAAAATATGACCCCAGTGGCCAAAGCTGCGCAATATACGATTAGTCCGTCAAATAATTTGTCTGTTACCGTCAATAATTTATTAGAAAATGCTAATGATGATGGTGATGGTCCAGTTGCATCTATGCCAGCAGGTAAATCGGTATGGCATAAAAATGAAGAAGGCCAAATTATTCCCATTCGCTTTACGAAAATCCCAGCAGGTTTAAACTTTGAAGCGGAGTATAGTGGCAGTTGCCCAGCAAGTTATTTAAAGGAAACTTGCTACGGTGGCAAGATTACCTTCTCTGTAAAAAATGGCTTTAGTCAGTTTGACTATCCTGTTGAATATAGCGTTGTCGATAGTGACGCCATTGCATCAAACAATGCAATTTTGACCCTTAAGAATACCGCGAAAAACACCAATTCTTCTTCTAGCGGCGGTGGTTCGATGGGATTATTTGGGCTGTTGACACTGATTGGTTTAGGTATGTATCGTCAGCGTCGGTTGAGCAAGTAATACAATAAAAAAAGCCTCGATAAGAGGCTTTTTTTATAACTTAACTAATGTAATTGATTTGATTATCACAACATACTGTTGTTTTTGATTAGTGAGCGACAGCGATAGGCTGTAAATATTTGTTGATATACTCATCGCGAATAGCAGGTCGTTCATCAGGACTAGCTTTTTGCATACGTGTCGCGAGTTCTTTACGTTCTAAAGTACTCATTTTTTGCCATGTTTCGCGCATACGCTGCTTTTCACTGTCCGGAAGTTGGGTGAACCAATCCATGCGCTGTTGCAAGCTGACACGTTGATCTGCAGGAATCTCTTTGAGTGCCTGATACTTTTTAATTAAAGCCTGTTGTTCTGCTTCAGATAGCGAATCCCAAGTTTCATTAACTTGAGTATCTGCATCTTTTGAAAAAATCCAAAAGCGATCAAAGCCAGCAAAACTGGTTTGCAAAAAACTAAAAGCACAGAATGCAATTGCTAATTTTTTAGCTGCCATGTGGAACTTTGTCCTCACCCAGAACCATCAACATTTCAAGATCTTCCACCATTTGAGGGGAGAGCTTAGGGGTTGAAATCACCTGATTTTGTGGTTTGTCATCCAGTACAGTCGCATTCGGTAAAATGACAAAACCTGCAATTGCTGCTGCAAGTGCAAAGCCAGACATTTTCCAGAAACCATAACGAGAAGTTTCGCGCTGATGAATATCTTCAAGCACGTTATTCATGACAGTTGCTTTGTCTTTATGGTGCTGTGCGAGTCCATCAAGTTTGGAAGTTACTTGCTTTAAGAAATCATCTTGTTTCATTCGGATGATCCTCCCATATGTGGATTCAAATGTGCCAAAGCGGTACGTAAACCTTGAATGGCACGGTGGTAATGTGTTTTCACACTGCCTTCGGAACAATTCATAATTTCTGCAGTTGTATGCGTATCAAAACCTTCCCAAGCTCGCAACATAAATGCTTGTTGCTGGCGGACTGGAAGTTCTGCGATAGCATCTTGTATTTCCTCTGCAGTGACAGCCTGATCCAGAAAGTCGAAAGGGTTTGGTGTAGATTCATCTACAACATCCTGTATTTCGACATCGTCGTCATCTAGGCTGACTTTTCTAAATAAGGAAAACGGCTGCGAACGACGTGCTTCTTTTCGACGCCAGTCTTGCAGCTTGTTATTTAAAATGGTGTAAAACAGGGGATACCATTCCTCTGTGGACTTTTCAGCATAAGCTTTATGTAAGGAAATAAAGGCTTCTTGCACCAAGTCCATGGCAATGCCATGTTGACCGTGCGTTGCACTTTCCATCATTACTAAAGCACGCCCCGTCACTTCATTCATGAAGTTTTTCAGGCGAGACTCAGCCGTGCTTTTTAAAACACTGCTGTCTTGCGTCTCGGACTTTTTGGGTGCTAAATCCATAGAGATGGAAAATCCTGTCATCGGATACCCACCATTATTTCCATATTCATATACAAATAACGATGGAAATAACGGTTAGGTTGACAAAAAGAATTATTATTTTTTCTAGTGTAGTCTATTTTTTTCAGGCTTAAGCGCTAAATACAATAAAATAACGATTTTACTGACGCTGACGTACCATTTCAAAAAAACAGATCGAGCCAGCAATGGCTACGTTTAGTGATTCTTGACCACCCGGTTGAGGAATCGCTACAGCTTCTGCATGTTGTAATGCATACTCAGAAACACCTTGACCTTCATTGCCTAAAATCCACACACATTGTTTGCGCAAATTTTTGCTATATAGGTTTTCAGACTGATGTGAGCTTGTTGCATACACTGGAATTTTGAATTTCGTCAAAATATCTTCAAGGGCAATATTTTCAAAGGTATTTAATGAAAAATGTGCGCCCATACCTGCGCGTAATACACGCGGTGACCAGAGTGATGCAGAGCCTTTGGTACAAACGACTTGCTCAATACCCGCTGCGGCAGCAGAACGGAGTAGGGTACCTACATTACCAGGGTCTTGAATGTTGTCTAAAATTAAGGTGTCTTCACTGAAGTTAAGCGCTTCACTTGAACTTGGTAAATCCACAATCGCTAAGCAAGCAATAGATGTTCCAAGTGTACTGATATCTTTGTATAAAGATTCACTTAGAATGAACACCGCACCTTGATATTGTTCCGCAATGCGGTCGAAGTCGGCATGATTAATTGCTTGTTCAGTGGTGAAAATCGATTTGATTGGACGTTTTGAGTCTAACCATGACAACACCAAGTGTGTGCCTTCCAAAACAGTTTGACCTTGTTTTTTACGGTAGGCATTTTGTTCGATTAAGCCACGGAGGTGCTTAATTTTCGGGTTGTCTTTTGATTCGAGATAAATCAGAGCCATGAGGGAGATATCCACGAAAGTCAGCAAAAATACTGACTTTCGTTATTAGAAATTAATTATGGTATGAAGTAACTAGGTCAACTTCGTTTTTAGAACCAATAATCACAGGAACACGTTGATGAAGTTCTGTTGGTTGGATGTCTAGAATGCGGACACGGCCTGTTGTAGAAGCACCGCCAGCTTGTTCCATCAACATACTCATTGGGTTTGCTTCGTACATTAAACGTAGACGGCCTGCTTTTTTCGGATCTTTGAAGTCGTATGGATACATGAAGATACCGCTACGGCAAAGAATACGATGAATATCACCCACCATGCATGCGACCCAACGCATATTGAAGTCTTTTTCACGCGGGCCAGTTTTACCTGCAAGAAGTTCGTCGATATAACGTTTTACAGGTTCTTCCCAGTGACGTTGGTTCGATGCATTAATTGCATATTCTTTAGTGTCTGCTGCAACCGCAATCGCATCTTTAGTTAATAAGAATTCTTTGCTTTCTGGATCAAAAGTAAAGAATACTACGCCAGCACCGACAGTTAGAGCCATCATTGTTGATGGGCCATACAGTACATAACCTGCAGCCGCTTGGTTAACACCCGCTTGCATGAAATCTTCAGCTTGCGTTACCGCATTTTTTGCAGGAAGAATTGAGAAAATTGTGCCGACACACATGTTGATATCGATGTTGCTTGAACCATCTAATGGGTCAAATAAGACAAGATAATCGCCATTTTCTTGAGCTGGCGTGAATTCATCTAATTCTTCAGAAGCCAAACCACCAACATGTGGATGAACTTTTAATGCATCGATGAGGTAATCATTTGAAATGACATCAAGTTTCTTTTGTTCTTCACCTTGAACGTTTTCGTGTTGCGCGCTACCCAATACACCAGCCAAAGCACCTTTTTGTAAAAGAAGGTCGATGTCTTTGCATGTATTACCAATTGTTTCAATAACTTGTGCTAATGCAGGAGTAAGATTACCACTTTGTTGTTGTAGAAATTGGGAAAGGGTGAGATTTGACATAACCGGAAAACTCCAAATATTAATTTATCAAAAATGATAAAAATGTGATTGTGCAACATTTTAGATGAGAACGATGGAAAAGAAAAATTAAACTAGACTATTTGTCGTGATTTTACCCTTGCAAGTCCTGAATAACATGCTATGTTGAATCTAATGTATAAATCGAAAGACAGGGAGCACAACAATGACCACACAAAAATTTGATGCGACTCCGACTGCAACTGAGGGATTGAATTTAGACGATATTTCTGCGGATACCGTAAAAGCTGCTTGGAGCAGTTACGAAGCAAAAGCAGAGTATAAAAAGTTCAATAAACATGATCTCATTGAGTCGATGCAAACAGAAAAAGAAAATGCTGAACATCCAGAAGCAGAAGCATAATGATTTGGATTATTAAGCTAATTTTCTAGTTGGTAAAGCTAAGGATCTCGTTTTAAAAGTCGTTTATTTGTATTTTTAATTGGTATTTTCTTAAAGTTCTAAAGCCGCTAACTGAATTTATCCTGAGTTAAAGGGCTAAAATGAGTTAAGGACAGAACGTTGCAAATGAAACGATATAAATTAAATGATACGGGTTAAATCAAAAAAGCACTCATTAATGAGTGCTTTTTTTTAGCTCAGACTTTTTCAAGTCTTATTTAAGTAGCGGAGGAACAGCTTCGTAGTTAATTTCTACGCGGCGGTTTTCTTTCCATGCATTTTCATCATGACCCGCATTGATTGGCATTTCTTTACCATAGCTGACTGCTTCAAGCTGGTTAGGGCTTACACCTGTTGTAATCAGGAAGCTTTCAACAGCTTTGGCACGACGTTCACCAAGTGCCATGTTGTATTCACGAGTACCACGTTCATCGGTGTGACCTGTTAAAGCTACGCGTGAGTTTGCATTAGCAACAAGGAACTGAGCATGAGCTTGAAGGGTTTGTAAGTCTTCATTGCTAAGCTCGGTACTGTCGTAGTCAAAGTGTACTACGCGCTTCGCTAAAAATGCTTTATTCGCTTCAGTTACACCTTTCGATGATGCACCTGCAAGGTTTTGTGCATTGAGTGCTGCATCTTCACTTAAGCCTGAAGTGTTTACAGTGGTTGAGCCATTTGGGTTTTGTCCTGCTTGTACATCTGCTGCAGGTTTACGGCTGGCACAACCAGTCATTACTAATGCTGTAGCTAAAACAGGTAGCGCAATCAGTTTCATTGCTTTCATATTGATCTCCATGACGGTTATTTATGATGTTTCATTAAAAAGTTATTGTTGAATAAATCATGCAGTGTTTATTTCGGTGCCCAAGCTGGCTCACGAACTTCACCTTGTTCACTTGGTAAGTTCATGCGGAAACGACCATCTAAAGACATGATCGAGAGCAAACCACGGTTTGCTTCACGTGTTGCATACACGACCATTTGACCATTTGGTGAGAAGCTTGGGGATTCATCTAAACTAGTTGGCGTTAAAATATTGGTTACACCAGAACCAATGTCTTGAACCGCAACTTTATAGTTACTACCGCTAGGACGATGTACCAAAGCTAATTTTTTACCGTCCGAACTTAACGTACCACGTGCATTGAAAGCGCCACGGAAAGTTAAACGTTTTACACTTTCAGCACTTAAGTTGTAGGTATAAATTTGTGGAGAGCCACCACGGTCAGAGGTAAAAATAAATGATTTACCGTCAGGGGCATAACGTGCTTCTGTATCAATCGCTGTGTCATTGGTCATGCGTTTTAATTGGCGAGTCTGTAAATCCATTTGATAGATTTCAGGATTGCCATGCATTGAAGCGGTAAACAACATCGATTTACCATCAGGTGAGAAGCTTGGTGCACCATTTAGACCACGGAAACTTGCTACTTTTTCACGGTTACCACTTGCTAAGTCTTGGATGTAAATTGCAGGGCGCTTGGTTTCAAAAGAAACATAGGCTAGCTTTTTCGCATCAGGCGTCCACGCAGGGGAAAGGATTGGATCTCGTGAAGTCAAAATCGTACGGGGTTGTTCACCATCTGTATCTGCAATTTGTAGGGTATAGCGCTGATCTGGTGTTGCTGCATTACGCAATACATAGGCAATACGGCCGCTGAAGTCACCTGGAATGCCAGTTAAAGCTTGATAGATCGCATCACTGATCATATGCGCTGCTTGACGGTAACGTGAAGCAGGTACAGTGAGTAGTTCATTTAACAGGTATTGTTTTTTTTCAACATCATACAGTTGGTAGTGAATTTCATAAGAGCCATCAGCCGTTGTTTTTGATGTACCTGTCACGACATAGGGTACGCCCGCAGCTTTCCATGCTTCTGCATTAGGTGAATTTATTGTTGCAGTTGCAGGTAAGTTTTTAGAGGCACTGGTAAATTTACCTGAGCGGTTCAAGTCATTTTCAACCACTGGATAAATATTTGAGTCATTACTAAAAGGCACGATCGCAATTTTAGGTGCTTCTTCAGGAGCTTTAGTGATTTCGAGGTGAAGCTGCGCATGCGTTTGAGTCACTAAAACTGGGCTCAAAGCAGTGAATACGGCTAAGCAAAGAAGATGTTTACGCGTCATTTCCATCATTCGCTAATTACTCTAAAAATGTGAGTTATTGTCTGTATTTGGTTGTGTCACATAATGGCATGATTTTGGATTATTAAAAGCATGAAAATATGACTGAACTGTTATAACACTGTGAAAAATGCAGAGATTTTATTCGAGTTCACTGAAGTTTATCTTAAAATTGGTGCAGACAACATCACATTTTGAATTGGAAATGATAATTCTATATAGTTGAAATTTAATTTTTGAATCAAATGTTTAGAAGAAATAAGTAGCTCTTGATTAGGCTGAGTTAGTAAAACTTATATATATGTCATTTTATGAAAAGTGTCGACCAAATAGAATTTGTTTCATTCAAAAAATCAGTGAATGAACCCATCTAATCAATAAATTTTCCAAAGTTTGCCATATTCAGAAGAAATATAAAAAAATCCCCGCAATCAATGCAGGGATTTATCAAACTTAATTTGAAGATCTAAATGTAGAGGTAAAGCTTTGTGCTTCACGTCTAGCATCAGGGTCGCTTGGCATTGGGTACGGTGCTGCAGCACGAACCGCGGCTTCAATACTGGCTTTCATATCAGGGTCACTAGAGTTCACAATAACTGATCGGACTGAACCACTTTCTGATAATGTCACCCGAGCAGTTGCCGATTTACCCGCAGAGTCAGAAGGTGTGTCCCATGCACGACGGATTTTATTTTCAAAATCTTTCTTTGCAGTAGATGCAATCTTCTTCGCTTCAGCCTTTTTCTGTGCGGCTTCTTCAGCTGCTTTTTTAGCTGATGAAGCTTTGGCTTCTTCGGCTGCACGTTCGCGTGCTTCGGCATCGGCTTTAGCCTTTGCATCTGCCTTGGCTTTTGCATCGGCATCTGCTTTACGTTTTGCAGCTTCTGCATTGGCCTTGGCTTTCGCATCAGCATCTGCTTTACGTTTTGCAGCTTCTGCATTGGCCTTGGCTTTCGCATCAGCATCTGCTTTACGTTTTGCAGCTTCCGCATTGGCCTTAGCTTTGGCATCAGCATCTGCTTTACGTTTTGCAGCTTCCGCATTGGCTTTAGCTTTTGCATCGGCGTCTGCTTTACGTTTTGCAGCTTCTGCATTGGCCTTAGCTTTTGCATCAACATCTGCTTTACGTTTTGCAGCTTCTGCATTGGCCTTGGCTTTCGCATCAGCATCTGCTTTACGTTTTGCAGCATCCGCATTGGCCTTGGCTTTTGCATCTGCATTGGCTTTTGCCGTTGCTGCAGCTTTGGCTTTGTCAGCTTCTGCTTTTCTTAAAGCATCGGCACGGATTTTTTCAGCCTTGGCTTTGGCATCAGCATCTGCTTTACGTTTTGCTGCTTCAGCATTGGCTTTCGCCGTAGCATCTGCGTTTGCTTTTGCCTTGGCCGCATCCGCTTGGGCTTCTTGTTGTGCTTTTAGTTTTGCAGCTTCAGCCGCTTTAGCTTGTTCTTGAGCACGCTTTGCATTGTCCGCAGCTTTTTGTTCAGCAAGTTGTTGTGCTTTTGCCGCAGTGAGTGCCTGTTGAGCAGCAATCTGTGGATCTGCCTTAGGTGGTTCTGCTGGCTTAGGTGGTGCAGCCGTTGGAATCTCGGGTGCTGGTTCAACGCTAGGTTCTGCTGTTTGCGTGATTTGTTCAGCTACATTTTCATGCGCGGTTTCATCAAACTCAGTGACTTCACGTGTTACAGGTTTTAAATCTTCCGGTTTTACCAAAACAGTGGTTATTTTTTTAGGGGGCTCAGGTGGTTTACTCATGCCAAGATAAAGTAAGCCAACCACAGCGACGATATGCACACCTAGTGTGAAACCAATCGCAACGGCTTTTTGTTTAAAAGGCGGCTTGTTGAAATCTTTCATAAATTATTTTAATGGCTCAGTCAGTAAACCTACTTGTGTTAAACCTGCATCTTGAAGGGCAGACATGAGTTTCATGACTTCACCATAAGGACGAGA
Source organism: Acinetobacter sp. YH12126 (assembly GCF_013418745.1). Taxonomy (NCBI): domain Bacteria; kingdom Pseudomonadati; phylum Pseudomonadota; class Gammaproteobacteria; order Moraxellales; family Moraxellaceae; genus Acinetobacter; species Acinetobacter sp. YH12126. Next base: position 59,895 of record NZ_VPBM01000019.1, read on the forward strand.
TTCACTGCCGTTAATTAGGACACTCATTTGCTTTTTCTGTTCGTTCGCTTCATTTTGTGAAACGGTTAAAACAGATTTTAGTTCATCGAGTGTGAGTACATCATTTTGATGATTTTTATCTTCGAGTTTGATCGTACCATCCGCCTCAAGTGTAACAATCGCAGGGCGATCTTCCGCTTGCATAGGCGTGCCATTCGCCTGTGGTAAGTCGACTTTGACACCTGTGGTGATCATAGGTGCAGTGACCATGAAAATCACTAAAAGAACTAACATGACATCAATATAAGGTACGACGTTCATGTCACTTTTTAATGGTTTTTTGATACGCTCAAAGCGTCCAGAACGTTGAATAGCCATTAGTCATTGTCCTGAGTTGAACCTACAGACTGGCGTTGCAATAACGCAACCATTTCTTCGGCAAAAAGTGCACGATCGTTATAAACGGCTTCACCTTTGGCTGTGAAATGGTTAAATGCAAGTACAGCAGGAATCGCTGCAAAAAGACCAATTGCCGTTGCAATCAATGCCTCTGCAATACCAGGAGCAACCGTAGCAAGGGTGACTTGGTCAACATCTGCTAAACCAATAAAGGCGTTCATAATGCCCCAAACAGTACCGAATAAACCGACATAGGGTGCAACCGAGCCAATACTAGCAAGCGCGCCTAAACCATTTTCTAAATGTCCTTGGTCACGGCTTAAACCCACACGAAGAATACGTTCTGTACCTTCAATGGATTGTTCTGCGCTGGCATTACGTTTTTTAAGTTTGAAAAACTCGCCTAAACCTTGATAGAAAACATCTTCAAGGCCAACACGTTTCGAGTTGAGCTGAGCATTGTTGTATAAAGTATTGAGTTCGGCGCCAGACCAAAATATTTTTTGGAAATGTTCATCGTCAGCCTGCGCTTTTTTATAACTCATGTGTAACTTGGCAATCAGATACCAACTGAATAACGAAGCTAAGAGCAGCAGGAGCATTACCAGTTGTACAACAGGACTTGCTTGTAAGATGAGGTCTGAAACTTTGAGTGTTGATTCTAGTTGAGTTGCCATAGTTACTACATGTGCCAAATAATTTTTTTAATCTTGTTCCAATTCTTTCAGAATCAGTTCACGTATTTCATCAGGAAGGCGACGGGGTTTCATCTCTGCACTGATACATGCCAATTCTACCTCACCTGATGCCAGCATAATATCACCACGATAAATATTTTGTTGCAACACAAATGACGTAGCCTTACATGAAACTACACTTGCTGTAACAGTAATCAGGTCATCCATTAATATAGGGCGTGAATATTTCACATTAATTTTATGAACTACAAAGTTGTAATCTTTTTGATGCCAATAATGGTCTACACCTGAAGCGCGCAGCCATTCTGTGCGGGTACGTTCCATAAAGCGAATATGATTTGCGTGGTAAACAATGCCACCTGCATCTGTATCTTCAATATATACACGAATGTTGAATTCGAATTTATTCGCCATGAGAGTGTTCCGTCTTTATAAAATCTGAAAAATATTGGTCTGCACTTCAGCAAAGAATTAGAGCATTTAAAAATGGCGATAATTCAATGATTCGTCAAGTGCTTCAATGACGGGCAGTTTAGCACCGTGAGTCATCAGTCCAATGGCACAAGGTTTCAACTCACGTAAATCTTTAACTTTCGTAGTTGTCATTATTGGTTAAAAAAGAGACTACTTTTAATTTGTTTGTTCATCTAATTTAAATTTTGCATCGACAAAATCCTGTAGATGAGCTGCTAAATATCCCGCAATATGAAAGTGAGTTTCTTCCATTTTCTTTTTCTGTTGCTTTGGGAGTAATGCCTTTAAAGATTCATACATATACGTTAAGCAGCAAAAGCCAAGGCCAATAACTAACATAAGTAAAAGTTTATTAGCTAGATCTATCCAGAAAAACACATAAACAAGTATGACTAAAGCAAAGAATGAGAGGCTGAAATAAAATGTATTAATTTTTGCTGGCTTAAAGTTTTCCTTGACCAAAACTTGTACGTCGTCGTGATAGTACGTCCCAATAAAAATGAGGGCAGAAGTATAGTTGAAGCTCAGGTTTTTTATACGATATGCAGAAGGCGATTGTTTAATAGTTAAGATATTATCTTCACTTACTTCTATGGTTTCTTTGCTAAGAATGTTTTCACATTCGACAGTGATAAAATAATTGTATTCGGTGTGGAATAAGCTTTCAAAATCACTCATTTGTTTAGGGCTAAATGAACTGATGGGTTGTTCTCTGGGAATGTGTTCAATGGCACTGTCTAATGGAAGGTTTTGAATGTATTCGCTATTAATTTTGTTAATTATTCTATTCTCAAGATTTATCATTTTAGTTTGCTGTTTGTAGTGGATTGAATTTATTTAAAAATTTAAATAAACATTCAGGGAGAATTTAACTCCCTGAAGTCGTTTGGTGAATAATCAGCTATTTATCTTTAGGCTCAGGCGGTGTCATACCAAATTGCAAATACGCCATATTGGTGGCAATACGCCCACGTGCAGTACGCATAACATAACCTTGTTGAATTAAATACGGTTCAATCACATCTTCTAATGTGCCTGAATCTTCAGCCATAGCTGCAGCCAAAGCTTCAACACCTGCAGGGCCGCCGTCAAAACGTTCCAATAACATTGAAAGGTAACGACGGTCTAAAGTGTCTAAACCATCTTTATCGACATTCAACATATCTAAAGCACGTTGCGCCATTTCTTGGGTCACTTCGCCTGTACCTTTGACTTGGGCATAATCTCGAACACGGCGTAATAAACGGTTGGCAATACGTGGCGTACCACGTGCACGACGTGCAACTTCCAGTGCGCCATCTTCAGTAATCGGTACATCCATTAAGTTTGCTGAACGAGTCACAATATGAGTCAGATCTTTTACGGAATAGAACTCTAAACGTTGCACAATCCCGAAACGATCACGTAAAGGTGAGGTGAGTAGTCCCGCACGTGTGGTTGCTGCAACTAATGTAAATGCAGGTAAGTCGAGCTTGATAGAACGGGCAGCTGGTCCTTCACCAATCATGATATCCAGTTGGTAATCCTCCATCGCTGGATAGAGAATTTCCTCGATGACCGGTGAAAGTCGATGGATCTCATCAATAAATAATACATCACCTTCTTCGAGGTTGGTTAGCATCGCAGCTAAATCGCCTGCACGCTCAAGGACAGGGCCTGATGTTGATTTTAAGTTGCCACCCATTTCACGGGCAATAATATTGGCCAGTGTGGTTTTACCTAAACCCGGAGGGCCAAAAATTAAGGTGTGATCGAGTGCTTCTTCACGGCCACGCGCAGCACCGATAAAGATTTCCATTTGTTCACGGACGACAGGCTGCCCGATGTAGTCATCAAGGGATGTTGGGCGAATGGCACGGTCGAAGTGGTCTTCGGGTTTTTCTGAACCACTGATAAGACGGTCTTGCATAATTATTAACTAATCTCTATATCGTTGTGGAAGAATCACAGCCTCAAAAAGCGATTGAACTTTAAATGCCATTGTATAGGCGATTCTCACTTTTGACTGGGCAAAAGTGACAAAACCCATTTGTTAAACTGATGCTACGTCCTTGTAGCACAGTTTAACGGCGACATCCTTGTCGCCTGCGTGATTCACATACTGTCTATAGCTCTAAAAGGCAAAGGATGCAGTGCTCATTAGAAACTAAAAATTATTTATTCATCGACTTTAATGCAGCACGGATAATGTCGCTGGCTTCAGTAAAGTCACCTTTGGCAGCATTCACTAATTTTTGTGCTTCAATTGGTTTGTAACCTAATGATTGTAAGGCCGCCTCAGCTTCGGCTACGGCAGAGTTGCCCGTAAATTGAATTTGTTCAACAGTTGAATTCGTTGGTGCCGTGCCTGAAGCCATGGCTTTAAAGCGATCACGTAACTCAATCATGAGGCGTTCAGCGGTTTTTTTACCTACACCCGGAACTTTGACTAAGGTGTTTACATCTTCATGTTCAACCGTGTGAATCAGCATTTCAACACTTAACGTTGAAAGAATGCCAAGCGCCATTTTAGGCCCAACACCATTTACTTTAAGTAACGTGCGGAAAATTAATTTTTCTTGTGGGTTACTAAAACCATAAAGCAGTTGTGCATCTTCACGAACTGCAAGATGTGTCCAAAGCGTAACTTTTTGACCTTTTTGTAGTTGGCAAAATGTTGAAAGTGGGGTGTCAATTTCATAGCCCACACCATTTACATTGAGTAATACTGTTGGTGCTTCCAATGCCAGCACTTCACCAATTAAACATCCGATCATGTCATTTATTCACTTTATTTAAGTTCAGACTATATTTAAGTTCACTGTGGGCATTCCCCACATGTCCAAGTTTGTTGTGAGATTAGCGTGAAGGATAGTGAATTGCTAGCCTTCGATATTTTTAATGGTTTAAAAGAAACCAACTTTATTCCCTTGTAACTCTTGCGCTAAATTATAGGCTTGATGGTCTGAAAACTTAGAGATGATATCGAGTACTTGCATAATATTGTCATAATGCGACATACCAAAATGTGCTCCTGAACGATGTAAAATAGACATCAATCGTTGCTCTTTAAAGCTCAAAGTTTTATTGGGCGTGGTCAGTGGAATAAAGGCATCCAAAATATTTTGCAAACTTTGGTGTGCAATAATTTCCAAACCTGCCTTATGCGGATGTTCAAAGATTTTATCACGAGCCAGTTCTTTGGCACGGTTAATCCCGATTTCAATATCTTCACTGCAATATTGCAATAAACTGCCTTTAAGTTGACCAGACAAAATTTCATTATGATGACGTGCAAAAGCTGTAGTTACTTCTTCAACCAAACGCTTCATCACACGGCCACGCAAAGCGGCAATTTTCTGCTGCCATGTGGTATCCGTCATTGCAAGTTCGGCAGGAATACCATAATCACCAATCAGGTCAAGGAAAATTGGCTCAACTTCATTATAACTCAACATATTGAGAATAATGCCATCTTCCAAATCAATCAGGGCATAGCACATATCATCTGCGGCTTCAAGCAAATAGGTCAATGGATGACGGCAATAGTGATATTCGCCCAGTTGAATTAAACCCAATTGTTCTGCAATTTGCTGCAAGATTTCTTTTTCTGCTTGATAACAACCAAACTTTGCACGTTGACTCGCAGGTTTATTGCCTTGCGATGCAATGGTTTTTGATAGCCACGGGTATTTTAAATATGCACCCAACGTTGCATAGGTTAAACGCATACCACCATCATTCGGGTGATAGTCAATTTTAGTCAGTAAACGTAAGCCTTGTGCATTACCTTCAAACTGACGCACATCGGCTTCTTCTTCAGGGCTTAAGTCCTGTAAAAAGTTGGTATGCGATGCGTCATCAAACCATTCTCGAATGGCATATTCGCCTGCATGGCCAAAAGGTGGATTACCAATATCGTGTGCCAAGCACGCAGCTTGAATAATTGCACCGACATCGGCAGGTGAAATCCACATCGGGAGTTCATCTTTAATTTTTTCAGCCGCCAGCATCCCCAATGAACGTCCAATACAAGACACTTCTAAAGAGTGAGTCAGGCGAGTATGAATACCATCGTGTTGGGTGAGGGGATGGACTTGGGTCTTGCGGTTTAATTGTCGAAAGCTTTGCGAAAATATAATGCGGTCATAGTCTTTGTGGAAGGGGCTACGTGCCTGTTCAGAACTGTGTTTATTGCTACCAATACGAACTGTAGAAAGAAGTTCAAGCCAACGCATTTGAGTCATTTATCATTATTCAATTATTACTTGAATTGAATAATGCCAAACTTAGCAGAAAAGCACTAGTGTGGGGCGACACAACTTGTCTTAAAAGATGTATGAGTGATTTGCCTTAATGAAATGCAAAACAAAACAGAAATTTAAAAATGGGCTGTTAGTATAGATGGGCAAATTTTACCTTTTATCCCATTTTTTAATTTTCAATGAGAATAATTTAAATGTATAGAAAACAATTTCTTCCTACTTTGACTGCACTAAGTTTGGGCGTGACATTTTTTTTGTCAGGTTGTACAAGTTTCAATACAGAAAAAAATATAACGAAAGTGCAGCCAAACCAAAATGTTGCTGCATCAGAAAATAGCATGATGCATCATTTACAAACATTTGAAGAAATTGCGGAACAAAATGGTGGCAATCGTGCAGTAGGTACAGCAGGTGGATTGGCTTCTGCACAATATATTCTTGAACAAGCCAAGAAAGCAGGCTTGCACGCGCAAATGTTGCCATTTGAAAATCGAGAAAAGACCGTTGGGCAAAATATTGTGATTGAGATTGAAGGGCAATCCAAAGATACCGCTGTGCTTGTCGGCGCGCACTATGATTCGGTGAAAATGGGGCCTGGGATTAATGATAATGCTTCAGGCGTTGCAGTATTGTTAGCATTATTACAAGACTATGCGAAGCAAAAGGTAAAACCTAAACACACACTATATCTTGCCTTTTGGGATTCGGAAGAGGTTGGTATTGCAGGTTCACAAGCTTTTGTGAAATCACTCAGTGAGAAACAGCTTCAAGGCATTCAAGCCTATATCAATGTTGATATGGTGGGAACAAAGAATCCGAATATCATGATTGCCGATGGTGACCATTCATCAATTACAGAAATGGCGGCACAGTTTAAAGCCAATGGACTTGCACAAAGTGATTATCAGCCAATCTTAGACAGCATGAGTCAATTACCTAAGCACCCGCAGGATGCTGCATTAGAACAAAGTATGCGTCAATATTTTAAAACCAATAATATGCAGATTAAAGATGATGTAACGACTTTAACAGCAAGCGATACTTTGCCATTTTTAGGGAAAGTTCCCGTTACTTCACTAATTTTATTTAATGAGCAAATGAAAGGTGATGAACTAGAATTTGCACCGTGCTACCACAAGGCTTGCGATACGATTGATGGTGTAGATGTAAACTCACTGAACTTAGCCCTTAATGTTATTCAACATCTATTGTCAGATTTGAATAAATAAAATGTTTCAATTTCAAATGTGAATTGATTTTAGTCTTTATGAATTTCAGGTTTAAATCTCACACATTTAGACCTGAAATTCATTTTCAAATATGGTTTGAACGCTTGATTAAAAAGTGAGTTGTTGTTGAAAAATAAAACATTTTTATAGTTTGAATATTATTCTTAGGATGAAATGAAAAAATCAGATAATTTTGTGTTAATCTGTGCGACTAAATTCAATTTTATTATTTAAAAATAAAAGCATTATTGCCTAAACTTCCCGATATAAGCACTACAATTTCACTTTCACATCTAGCTGATTTAACTAATACACAGTAGAATATGCGCTCTCTCAAGTCACATTGTGGCATGGTCTTTTCGATCATCCCGTGGAGCCAAAATCAGCATGTTTATCGTTGCCGGTGCACCTGCACATTCTTCATTTAAGAAAACTCAACTATTATCACGTTTAACGTCAATTAGTTCTGTTCAATCAATTGAAAGTCAATGGGTTTACCTTTTTGACCAAGCGCTCAACGAGCAACAACAGCAATCCGCTTTACAGCTTCTCAACGATGGTCAATCTTTTGAATTGCACCAAGCAGCAAGTGACGAAGTCCAAATTTTAGTGACGCCACGTGTTGGAACCATCTCTCCGTGGTCGTCTAAGGCAACAGACATTTTTGCCAACTGTAATACACCGGTTCATCGCCTTGAACGCGGTGTTTTGTTTACTTTGAAGGGCGTAAATGCTGTTTCTGATGAAGTAAAACTAGCATTACATGATCGCATGACCGAAAGTGTTTTCAATGCTATTGAAGATGCTGCGGCACTTTTCTCTGAAACTGAACCAAAGCCGCTAAATGCAATTGATATTTTAGGTCAAGGCAAAGACGCTTTAGTGAAAGCAAACTCTGAGTTTGGTTTTGCACTATCTGACGAAGAAATTGATTATTTAGTTGCGGCGTTTAACAAGCTTGGCCGTAACCCGCATGACATCGAATTGATGATGTTTGCCCAAGCGAACTCAGAGCATTGCCGTCACAAAATTTTCGGTTCTGAATGGACAATTGATGGTGAAGTTCAACCATTGTCATTGTTCCAAATGATTAAAAACACCTATAAAGAATCACCTACAGATGTATTGTCGGCATATAAAGACAACGCTTCTGTAATTGTTGGTTTTGACACACAGCGTTTTTATCCAAAACAAGACGCTGAAACAGGTCACCACGTTTATAAATACAAGAGCCAAGCCGCTCACATCTTGATGAAAGTGGAAACACATAACCATCCGACAGCGATTGCACCATTTGCTGGTGCAGCAACAGGTTCGGGCGGTGAAATCCGTGACGAAGGCGCAACAGGTCGTGGTGGTAAGCCAAAAGCAGGTTTAACAGGTTTCACTGTTTCTAACTTGAATATTCCAGGCTTTGAACAGCCTTGGGAAGAAAACTACGGCAAACCATCTCGTATGGCATCTCCACTTCAAATTATGATTGAAGGCCCATTGGGCGGTGCAGCCTTTAACAACGAATTTGGTCGTCCTGCGTTAAACGGTTACTTCCGTACATTTGAACAAAATGTCAATGGCGATGTAAAAGGCTTCCATAAGCCAATTATGATTGCCGGCGGTTACGGTAACATCCGTCCTGACCATGTAGAAAAAGATGCGATTCAACCAGGCGATTTACTCATCGTACTGGGTGGTCCTGCAATGCTCATCGGCTTAGGTGGCGGTGCAGCGTCTTCTGTAGACAGCGGTAAGTTGGGTGAAAACCTAGATTTCGCTTCTGTACAACGTGAAAACCCAGAAATGGAACGCCGTTGCCAAGAAGTCATCGATGCGTGCTGGCGCATGGAAGATCATAACCCCATCGTGTCTGTACATGACGTAGGCGCGGGCGGTATCTCAAATGCCATGCCTGAACTTGTGAACGATCACGAGTTAGGTGCGGTACTTGATCTGCGTAAAATTCCATCGCTTGAAAAAGGCATGTCTCCGATGGAGATCTGGTCGAATGAAGCGCAAGAACGCTATGTATTGGCAATCCGTCCATCATCTTTAGAACTCTTTGAATCACTATGTGCACGTGAACGCTGTCCATTCGCCGTACTAGGTGAAGCGACTGAAGCGCGTCATTTGACTGTTGAAGATCCATTATTCGGCAACAAAGCTGTGGATATGCCAATGCAAGTGATGCTTGGCGGCACACCGCGCATGAGCCGTTCATACGAAACGATTGAACGCAAAGGCGATGACTTTGATGCGTCTAAAGTGACTGATCTAAAAGATGCAATTTACCGCGTTCTTAAGAATCCAACTGTTGCATCTAAATCGTTCTTAATCACCATTGGTGACCGTTCGATTACAGGTATGGTTGCACGTGATCAGTTTGTAGGTCGTTGGCAAGTGCCTGTAGCGGATGCTGCAGTAACAACGACTAGCCTTGTTGGTTATACAGGTGAAGCGATGGCAATGGGTGAGCGTCCACCAGTTGCGTTGTTGAATCCTGCTGCTTCTGCACGTTTATCTGTAGCAGAATCCATTTCAAACATCATGTCTGCAAAAATCGACCAGATCAGCGACATTAAATTGTCTGCAAACTGGATGGCTGCAGCAGGTCAACCGGGTGAAGACCAAGCATTATTCGAAGGTGTTAAAGCCATCGGTATGGAAATGTGTCCTGCACTAGGTATTGCAATTCCAGTAGGTAAAGACTCATTGTCTATGCGTACAACGTGGAATGACGAAGGCATCGATAAATCTGTAACTTCTCCAATGTCAGGCGTGATCACTGCATTTGCACCTGTGACTGATGTTCGCAAAACATTGACACCTGAATTGAAAAATATCGAGTCTGTACTGGTACGTATTGATTTGTCTAAAGGTCAATTCCGTCTTGGCGGTTCGATCCTTGCTCAGGTTTATAAAGCAATTGGTTCTGTAACACCTGACGTAGACAGCTTCGATGACTTCAAAGCATTCTTTGCATTGGTTCAAGACTGGAACAACCGTGGTCTAATCAAGGCTTACCATGACATCGGTGATGGCGGTCTGCTGGCAACTGTTGCAGAAATGATGTTTGCTTCACGCCTAGGTGTAGCACTTGAAGATCAATCTACTGCAAGCTTGTTTGCAGAAGAAATTGGTGCAGTACTTCAAATCAGCAAAGCGGATTGGGCTGCCTTAGAAGCTGAAGTTGCAGCGTCTAGCCTTAAAGATGCAATTGCGGTTGTAGGTACTGTAAATGATACAGATATTTTAACTGTAAATGGTTTGTGCTTAGACCGTGCTGAATTACAGCAAGCATGGACAGAAGTGTCACATCAAATCCAACGTTTACGTGACAACGTAGAAACTGCGGATCAAGAATATGCGCTGATTGCTGACAAATCACATGCAGGTTTAATTGCAAAACCAACATTTGATTTGAACGAGCCTATCGAAGCACCGTACATCAATGAACGCCGTCCAAACATGGTGATTCTGCGTGAACAGGGTGTAAACGGTCATGTAGAAATGGCTGCTGCATTCGATAAAGTCGGCTTCAACACTGTAGACGTACACATGAGCGACTTGCTTGCTGGCCGTATCAGTCTTGATGACTTTGAAGGTTTAGTTGCATGTGGCGGTTTCTCTTACGGTGACGTATTGGGTGCAGGCGGCGGTTGGGCTAAATCTGTATTGTTTAACCCGAAACTTCGTGACCAATTTGAGAAATTCTTCAACCGTGATGAAACTTTCTCTCTAGGTATTTGTAACGGCTGTCAAATGCTGTCTCAGCTTGCACCATTAATTCCGGGTGCAGAAGCTTGGCCTCGTTTCCACCGCAATACTTCAGAGATGTTTGAAGCACGTGCTGTCAACGTACGCGTTGAAAAATCGAACTCTGTATTGTTAGAAGGTATGGAAGGTTCGATTCTTCCTATCGCTGTAGCACATGGTGAAGGCCGTGTAGTTGCTAGCGCGGAAAACATTGCAGCATTGAATGCAGGCGATCAAGTGATCTTGCGTTATGTAGACAGCCAAGGCAACCCAACGCAGCATTACCCAATGAACCCGAATGGTTCGCCAGAAGCGATTTCAGGTGTAACGTCTAAAGACGGTCGTGCAACGATTATGATGCCGCACCCTGAACGTAACTTCCGTGCGATTCAGCATTCTTGGAAACCAGAAGATTGGGATCAAGACGGTGCTTGGTTACGTATGTTCCGTAATGCACGTAAATTTATTGGTTAATCTTAGATAGATGAATAATAGAAAAGAGCCGCCTTCGGGTGGCTTTTTTTATGTTTAAAATTTACCAAAAGATATATTAATTATTGTGAATGCTTATTTTTACACATATAATCGCTTTCGATTTTTAACCACCTGCGGGTGGTTTTTTGTTGGTTTTAAATTTTTATTTCTCCCACTGAACTTGGTTTAGATTTTGCTTTTATATTTGTGGAAACATGCTAGTGTGTAATTTATGCACAATAACTATGCAAGATTAAAGACTAGCAAGATAAAAGAAAGATGGATAAGTAAACGAGTTCAGTATCAACACTCATGATGAGGTGATGACATGATTAAAATAGTAGAATATTCGGCAGTGGATAAGTCTGCGCTGCGTAAAAAGGGCTGGAAGCTTTTTAGTGCAGTCGTGTGTTTGCAGTTGGTGTTTTTAGTTTTGGGTTATGCTTTGCAGATGTAATATTTGAACAATTGAAACCGCCGTGAGGCGGTTTTTTATGTAAACTAATGCATAATTAAAAAACTGCAAAAATTAATAATGAGCTTTAAACAATTTGTATTATTAAAAGATATAAAAATATTTTTACTTTTAGGCTTTATGTTTCCGTCAACATTGTTAAGTGGGTGCTTTCCTATTTTTAAAACGAAGCATCCGAAAATTAATATAACTGTTATCAATGATCAAAATGAAAAGTTGGACGATGCAGAAGTATTTTTAAATCTTACAACATGGCAAGGCAAGTCTTTTACTGAATCTACATTAAAAAAAACACAGGACGGAATTGCTACATTTTCTGCAGAGAAAAGTTTGCAATTTATTCATATATTTCCAGCAAAATATAGTTGGTCGATTTGCGTTTATAAAAATGGATATAGTCAAAATAGTTTTGTGCCAAAAAGTTCAAATAATCGAACACAAAATTTAGTATTGTTGTTAGATAAAGCTGAAATAGGTGTAGAAAAAAAACAACATTGTTGGAAAGAAAAATCCTAAAATATTGAATTAATAAAACCACCCGAAGGTGATTTTTTTGATTAAACAGCCAATTGAATCTGCTTTAAGACAGCCTTCAACGTATTTTCATAATCAAAAGCAGCATTAGTACTGTCTTGGTATCGCCAAGCCACATAACCATCTGGACGAACTAAGACAGCGCCTGATTCATGAATTTCAGATTTCGCATTCCATGTACCATAAATGTCACGGTATTCACGAGAACCAACTTGAATAACATCCAAATAAGGCAAATCCAAAGCTTCTGTAGCTTGCTTCCAGCCTTTGCCAGACAAGCCCGTAATTAAGGTAAAACGCCCTTTGCCTGTGATGTCTAAGGTTGAAATTTTTTGGCCTTTGGTATTAATCAACCATGTATGCGGTACTTTAGCACCTGGACGTGTGGTCGCTTGTAAGTACAGTTGTTGATCTTTTTCAAATACTTCAGGTTCAGATTCAACCATCACTGCATTGGACGTATAACGTTGATTTAGCTCTACACCTTGCGCGTTAAACTCCAAGTTTTTAATTTCTAAAGCATGGAACAGTTTTTGACGGATTTCTGCAGCTTGTTCATCTTCTGCAAAAATACGTTGCATCATTTGAGCTTGAGTTGTGATGCCTTGGTCAAAGCCAAATACCTCTTTGAGATGCTTATAGTCAAAGCGAGATTGATTGGCACGCGCCACGATTTGCTTGCCGACAGGCGCACGCTCAGTGGTATAAGATTCAAGTAGAGCAGGAGCAGCCCAACCTTTGATGGCATACGCCAATTTCCAACCGAGGTTAAAGGCATCTTGCATACAGGTATTTGAACCTAAACCACTTGATGGTGGATGACGATGCACCGCATCACCACCGCAGAATACACGACCTTTTGAATATTCAGTTGCCCATGTTTGGTTCACATACCAATAAGACAGTTTTTGAATCTCGACATTTTCAATTTCAGCACCGACAAAGGCATTTAAACGACCACGCAATTGCTCTTCGGTGACTTGTGGTTCACCTTTGGAAATATCAAAGCCCCAACCCATAATCCATTCATTCCACGGTGTAATGGCACGGAGTAAGCCCATGCCCAGATCACCAAAGCTGGCTTCAGGATTGACAATCCATTGCAAAATGGCAGGGCGGTGTTGCACATATTTGGAAAGATCAGCTTTAAACGTGACATAGACTGTACCTGCGCGAGACATCACCCCTTCAAGGGGTAAATCAAGCTGTTCAAGGACTTTGGATTTTGCCCCATCCATACCGACCAAATATTTGGCACGTAAGCTGAATTTAGTATTTGTAATACGATTTAAAAAGGTTGCTGTTACACCATGCTCATCTTGCACATGGGACAAATATTCAGTATTAAAATTATAAATTGCACCACGTTCAGCCGCATTTTTTACCAACAAAGCTTCCATTTTCGGCTGAATGAGATCGACCAATGGACAAGGACTGCCTTTAATATAATCGCCATGACGTTCATCGCCCGTTCCCCAAGCACTCATACGGGCAATTTCTTCACCGACAAGACTTGTGGTAATGAGGCTTTCACCCATTTGTTCCCAAGGTGTGGCAATGTCGAGAACTTGTTCTTCGATACCTAAGTCACGTAACACTTCCATAGCACGTTGGTTGGTAATATGGGCACGCGGACTATTAGCTAACCAATTAAATTGGGTAAAAAGCTGAACCTGTATGCCGTAATTTGCCAAGGCTAAACCTAAAGTAGAACCTGCAGGCCCTGTGCCAATAATCAGAACATCGGTATCGTATTGCTGTGTCATACAAAACTCCATGTGTATGTGAAGCGCAAACTTGGAATAGTCCGCAGTCTAGGCAAATGATTTTCCGAGTAGAATGGATATTCATATAAACTATAGATCTATTGGTATTTTGACTGTATGACACAGGTGATGTAGTGAGTGTGTGGAGTGAAGCGAATGGAATTACGACATTTACGTTATTTTGTGACGGTGGCGAAAGAACAGAGCTTTACCAAGGCAGCGGAAAAACTATTTACAGCACAACCATCGCTCAGTCAGCAAATTAAAGATTTAGAGCAAGAGGTTGGGGTGCAATTATTTGAACGTTCTGCCCGAAAAGTCTTACTGACCGACGAAGGGCAGGCTTTTCTGAAATATGCAGAGCAAGCACTAGAAAATGCCAAACAAGCTATAGCAGCAGCTCGTCACGTGGCGCAAGCCAAAAATAATCAAATACATATTGGCTTTTTAAATGTCGCAGAATTGAAAATTATGCCGAGTATTTTGGCGCAATTAAAACAACATATCCCTGATTTGAAAATTCATTTACATAGCTTGACGTGTACAGAGCAGATTCAAAAACTCAAAAATACTGAATTGGATATTAGCTTTACTCGTTATCACTTAAGTCATGACGACTTTACCAATATTCAGGTTTTAAGTGAGCAGATCTATCTAGTGGGTGCAGCACATCTGCATCCATCAGATCGCATCTTAAAACTTCAAGAATTAAAAAATCACACCATTATTATGTGTGAGCAAAATGCTTCTCCTGTGTTTTACGATACCTTAAATGCCTTGATTCCTTTTGATCAGCATCAACATGATCATATGCTGTGGGTAACAAATGCCATGCAGCATTTAAATTTGATTAATATGGGAATGGGCCTGAGTTTTGTGCCCGAATATTTACTCAAGTTTTTAAATGATTCGGTTAAAGTCATTCAAACAGATGTGGAATTACCGAAACTAGGTTTATATGCAACCTATCCGCATGCATCGAATAATGTTGCATTGAAAATGATTTACAGTGCTTTAAATAATGTAACTGCACAATAGCGTCTGGAATAACCAATGTTAAAACTGATTTATTATGTACCTGGGTCTCACTTAGAGTCGACTAAATTGGCCGTATTTGACGCAGGAGCAGGTGGTATAGGAAACTATGAACACTGTGCTTGGCAAGTGTTAGGGAAGGGGCAATTTAAACCTGTAAAAGGCGCAAATCCTTTTATAGGTGAGTTGGATCAGCTTGAATCTATCCCTGAATGGCGTGTGGAAACCATCGTGCCTGAAGATAAAGCGAGTGAGGTCGCAAGGGCTTTAAAAGTAAGTCATCCTTATGAAGAGCCAGCATTTGAGTTTATTCAAATGGTGGATATTCAATTTTAATGATGCTTTTAAATTTTTAAGTTATAGAAAAAAGTAGATACACGAAGGGTGACATGGATGTCACCCGTTAGACAGAGATTCAAGGATGAATCTTCTGTCTAACAAGGGATTTTGGTTACTTTGATCCTTCAAAGTAACGTAATACCTACGCGTTATACACTAAAGTCACGTAGCTAATTGAGGTTGTGAGTATTCAATTGAAAGTAAGTTAAACCTTCTGAATAAATAAATCACGGTCAAAACGATACTGCGGGAAGAATACACCATCTTTAGCCCGTTCACCTGCACCAATCACCATCACTGGGTATTGCTGAGCATTTAATCCTAAAATCTTCTTCACCAAAGGTTCATCAAAACCTTCCATCATACAACTGTCAAAACCATAGGCGCGTAAAGCCAAAACTAAGTTTTCACAAGCCAATGCTGTGGTTTTGCTCGCCCAAAGTTTTGCATCTGCTTCATTAAAAGCTGTTACAGGCAATTGTTTATCCAGTGTACGTGCAACTTTGAAAGCAACTTTCTTAAAGTTACCTAGGGCGTTGAAGTAACCAGTTTTATAGTTATAAGGAATAAACTTGTAATACTTCTGTACCGCTGCAGGTGCTTCAGGAAATGGAAATTCGGAAATATTACGTTTTGCCATTTCATCTACACGGTCGGTACGCGCGACACAGACAATCAATTCAGCAGCAGTTTTTGCAGCTAGTTGCCCTAAGCAAGCTTTCACCAATTGTTTTTTCTTTGCAGGGTTCTGAACGACATAGAATGTCCACGGTTGTAAATTCGATGAATTCGGTGCAAGCAAGGCGAGGTCTAAGCATTCATCTAAAACGTCGTTTGGAATGGCCTTGTCGGTAAACTTACGTACAGAACGACGGCTTTGTACAACTTTTTTAAAATTCTCGATATCGATGCCTTCAGGCGCAGGCTCGTAGTAGCGTTTCTTTTCAGGTTTAGTTTCAGTTTGTGATACTGCAGTCATGTGGAAACATCCAGTTTTTTAATTTAGAAAATAGATTGGGGCTGAGATGAAAAAAACCACCCAAATATGAGTGGTTTTTTAGTTCCATTAAAACATTAATTGAACTGAGAGAAGTCAGGTTTGCGTTTTTGCATAAAGGCGGCAACAGCTTCCATCATTTCTGGAGAGCCTACTCGATCCATGAAAATTTCAGCTTCATGGTCAATCCATGCCACGATTTCATCTACATTATGTTTCATTAATGCTTTTGATTGAACCAAAGATGCTAGTGGAAGTGCAGATAACTGTGCTGCTTTTTTCGCAGCTGTCGCATAAGCATCTTCTTCAATGCTATTGACCAAATTTGCTGAAAGCGCTGTCGCACTATCAAACTTCTGAGCAGTTAACAGTAATTCCGCCGCTTTATGGTAGCCGGCTTGTTGAACCAATAGCTTGCTCGATGCACCTTCAGGCGATAGACCAAGGCTCACAAACGGAATTTGGAATAGGGCAGTATTGTCGCTGTAGACAAGATCGCAATGAAGCAGAATCGTAACACCAATCCCAATGGCAACACCGCGAACCGCAGCAATCAGCGGCTTAGAAAATTGAGCAGCAGATTTTAACAAAATAAAAGGTGCGCCTTCTGAAGCTGGAGCTTGTCCTTTTTGAGCAGCAGATTTCATAAAATCTTGCATGTCATTGCCGGCACTGAAGTCCGCATCTTGACCACGGAGTACAACTACACGCACTGAAGTATCCTGATCAGCTTCATCTAATGCTTTTGCAATCCACAGATATAATTCTGTATACAGCGCGTTCTTCGCCTGAGGTCGGTTAATGGCTAAGGTCAGTACGCCATTGTCCAAATTCGCATTCAAATGTTCATGGGGTTGTTGAATACAGCTCAGTGTCATCGTACTATCCTTGCGTAAAAGTTTCGTTTTGATTTTATGCTCGACATTATGTCGCATATTTCAGCCTGTGGCACAACTGCTCAGTTCATAAAAAGTTTGATTTGATATGAAATATACATTTGATTATTTGGTTTTCATTGGGCGTTTTCAGCCGTTCCATTTAGCGCATTTGCAAACCATTAAAATTGCCTTGCAACAAAGTCAATATGTGCTTCTGGCGCTTGGTTCGGCGCAAAATGAACGTAATATCAAAAATCCATTTTTGGCTGTAGAACGTGAGCAGATGATCTTGTCGAATTTTTCAGAGCAAGATCAGAAGCGAATCAAGTTTGTGCATGTGATTGATGTATATAACGATGAAAAATGGCAAAAGTTAGTCAAATCTTTGGTAGATGATGTAGTTGAAACGAATGCAAAAGTCGGTTTGATTGGACATTTTAAAGATGATTCTTCTTATTATTTAAAATTCTTCCCCGAGTGGGAAATGGTTGAGCTGGATAGTCTAGAAGGGGCGATTTCTGCGACACCAGTACGTGAAGCGTATTTTCGTGGTGAAATTGAACGAGATGCCTTTCCTCAAGGTACCATTGATTTTTTGCAAAAATTTCAACAGACAGACATTTATAAACAACTTCAACACAAATTTATGACTCAGGATAAAACAAATCTGCTATAAAAAAACGCTAAATTTCTAGCACCACAATGGAGTAAAAAAATAAACATTGTAGTGCTTTTAGGCTGTGTTTTATTCAGGAGAAAAACATGGATTTGCGTCAGGGAACGTTTGCAAAATATATGGGAGCCTTCGCTTTATGTTGCGTATTGCCCCTACATGCTGCTGAATGGACGCTAACGCCTAATAGTCAGGTCACTTTTGGTATTAAATCTGTGGGGCTGTCTATTGTAGAAGGCCGCTTTAATAAGGTTCAATCGAACCTAAAATTTGATCCTGAAATTCCGCATAAAGGTTCAGCGCATTTAGTGTTAGATGTGGATAGCATCAGTTTTAGTAACCCAAGCTTGAAAGGATTAATCTTGGGCAGTGAATATTTTGATGCCGCTGAATTTAAGCAAGTGAAGTTTGTCAGTAAACAAATCGAACCCGTGGCTTATGCCAAGTATATGATTCGAGGGGATCTCACCATTCGTGGCATCACTAAGCCTGTGATCTTCGATACCACACTCACCCCAAGCCCACAAAATCCAAAAGTGTTGGATGTTCAATCTTTAGTAACCATTAAACGTAGTGATTTTGGTATGCGTAAAGCACTCGGTGGAGTAGGTGAGCAAGTATTAATACAACTCAAAGGCCAATGGCGGCTTGAATAACCGTAGTCTTACAGGGTTTAACACATATGATCTTTGGCGTGTTGTAGCATAACAGCAGTTATTTTCTGTAATTGAATTGATTGTTGGTTCCAATGATGCCAATACAAGGCTAAATCAATACTGAGTTCTGTTGAAAGCTCTATCAATTTTCCCGCTGCTAATAAGTCTTTGCTTTGATAGTCGGGTAACCATCCATAGCCCAAGCCCATCGTAATGGCATCAAAAAATGCAGTTGAAGAGGGAATGAAATGATGCGGATATTGTGAAGGATTGAGCCCGAAATTTTTCTGAATCGATTGCGTATGTAGGTCATCCTTCTCATTAAAAATCAGTGCAGGCGCAGCCCTTAACGCATTTCGCGTCACGCCTTTACCGAACCATCTTTGGATAAAATCAGGGGTTGCTACAAAGCGATAATGCATTTCTCCCAGATATTCTGCAACGCAGCCTTTCATGGCTTCCGATTCTGTTGTGACACAGGCATTGACCAAACCGGCTTCTAATAAATGATGTGTTTGTGACTGATCATCGACCTGAAAATGAATCACGATTTTTTCTTCAATTAAGAGATTTTTGAGTAGCGGAAGCAACCATGTCGCAAGTGAGTCAGCATTGGTTGCAATATTGACTTGATAAAACGCATTCGCGGTTTGTCCTGTTAGATTTTGCAGAAAATTATGTTCTAGTAATTTGCTGTGTTGTAAATAATGCAATAAAGATTGGCCCGCAAGTGTTGGGCGGCACGGACGTTCACGCACAATGAGCACATGACCTAATTTCTTTTCTAAAGTTTGCAGCCTGAGCGTGACCGCAGATGCCGTAATATTTAAACGTAGTGCAGCTTGTTCAAAGCTTCCTGTTTCAGCAACTGCAAGAAATGCTTCACTATGTTTGCTTTGTAACATGAGTCACCTATGAGCATTAGAGATTCCATAAACTAAGAAAAACTTAGTTATAATGATATTTATTTATAAATACTTATTTTTAGCAATTAGCTTGGATAATAGCAACATTCATTTAAAGCTTTGAAAGTGTAGTTAAAAATGTTGCACAGTTATATGCAAGGGCTCGCAATTGGATTTAGCCTAATTATCGCGATTGGTGCGCAAAATGCGTTTATTCTCAAGCAGGGGTTAAAAAAGCAGTATGTCTTTTGGCTTTGTGCTATTTGCGCAGCTTCTGATTCGATACTCATCTTATTGGGAGTGCTCGGATTCTCCCAATTGGTTGAAAGTCATCCGGAAATTGTGAGTGGAGCGAAATATTTAGGCGCAACGTTTTTAACAGTTTATGGGGCACAGCATTTTCTGCAAGCCTTTAAAACTTCGAGCAGTTTAGCGCCCAGTGAGAAGAATGAAACCAAATTATTGAAGTTGGTACTGATTTGCTTGGCTTTAACGTGGTTAAATCCACATGTGTATCTCGATACGGTTGTGCTGATTGGGTCTATTTCAACGAAGTTTGAATCGACAGCCGTATATTTTGCGATTGGGGCAATTACAGCTTCATGGGTGTTTTTCTTTGTCCTCGGATTTGGCGCGCGCTATTTATTACCGCTCTTCCAAAGTGCAAAGGCATGGAAGGTTTTAGACTTTATTATTGGCGTTGTGATGTGGGGAATTGCAATTTCATTATTGCTCTAGTTAGAAGCTCTTATTAAGTTTGAGCCCATTCCTATAGGAGCAGGCTCAAATCATTTATTTTATGCTGCTTGTAGTGCTTTTAAATCTTCTAAGACTTGTTCTGCATGGCCTGCAGCTTTGACTTTGCGATATTCTTTTACCAGCTTGCCATGATGGAAAATAAAGGTTGAACGTTCGATGCCCATAACCTTTTTGCCATACATATTTTTTTCTTTAATCACGTCAAAATGCTGACATAGCACTTCTTCTTTATCACTGATTAAATCAATGCTTAGATTTTGCTTTTCAGTGAAGTTTTGATGGGCTTTAACCGAGTCACGAGAAATGCCGTAGATTGGGGTATTAAGCGCATCAAACTGATCTTTTAAGCATGAAAACCCAATGGCTTGCGTCGTACATCCTGGTGTTGAATCTTTAGGATAGAAGTAGACGATCAGCCAGTCATTGTTGACTTCTGCAAGGTTGACTTCACCTGAGGTGGTTGGGAAGGTTTGATTTGGTAAGCTAATTTCAGTCATGAAGATTTCCTTTTTCGTGTCTTATCCCTAAAGGGGCTTAAACAAAGTATGTGAAATATGACCATCATACAGAATTTACTTTGAACTTAAAGCAATAAAAAAGCCTGCATTTGCAGGCTTTTTTAAGACGAAAATTATTTTTTCGCTTGAGCAGATTTCATTGCTTCTTCAGTTAAATTTTTTAATTTACCTGTTAACTGAGGACCGAAACATGCTTGAAGGTCTTTATTTTGTTTTTGAACAAAAGCGAGTGTTGCAGGGCTTTTCTTCTGGTTGATTGTGCTTTGGATTTCCCATTTTTGAGCATTGGTTAAACGACCATCTGCTTCAACAGCACAAGTACAGTATTTGCTAACTTCAGCGGCAGTTAGTTTTTTACCTTTGCCAGTTTCTTCTTTACAAACATTAATTAACGAAGATTTTACGTTAGTGCTCTTATATGCTTGTTGAAGCTTGTCGTTGTCAGCGTGTGCAACTGAAGCAAACAATGCAGCTGCAGAGAAAGCAGCAGAAAGAATAATGTTTGATTTTAAATTTTTCATAAACCCTACCTTGTTATTTCGGTATGTAACGTGTCGGATCTTCAACACCTGCGTCAACGAAACCTTGTTTACGAAGACGGCAGCTATCGCATTTACCGCAAGCACGACCTTGGTCATCTGCTTGATAGCAAGACACCGTTTGACTGTAGTCTACGCCATGTTCTATACCTAAGCGAATGATATTTGCTTTGGATAAATGTAACAGAGGTGTTTCAAATTTAAGTGGTTTTCCTTCAACGCCAACCTTTGTTGCAAGGCGAGCCATGTTGGCAAATGCTTCGATAAACTCTGGACGACAGTCTGGATAGCCTGAGTAATCAACTGCATTAATACCAATGACAATCGCTTCTGCACCAAAAACTTCCGCCGCAGCTAAAGCATATGACAAGAAAATCGTGTTACGCGCTGGTACATAAGTTACAGGAATACCGGCTTGTTCATGATCAGGAACTTCAATGCTATGGTCAGTTAATGCAGAGCCACCTAAGTTACCTAAATCGATATTAATGACACGATGTTCTACACCAGCCTGCTTAGTTAACTCACGAGCAGCATCTAGTTCTGTCGTAGAACGTTGACCATACATAAAACTCAAGGCGATACATTCATAACGCGCTTGAGCCCAAGCTAAACAAGTGGTTGAGTCTAAGCCGCCAGACAATAAAACTATGGCACGAGGGCGCATATGCATTACTCCAAATAATTCTTTAAAACTTAACGACCAGTTTCATCGTTCCAAAGCAACTTATGTAATTGCAATTGGAAGCGAACAGGGAGATGGTCTTCTAAAATCCATTGTGCTAAATCACGTGCAAGCTGAGGCAAACGAACAGCACCTTTTTCAACGGCAAAGGCCGGAGAGAACCAAATGGTGCTAACTTTTTCGTTTAGCTTATAGCGCTCAACTTGCTGTTTTGACCATTCATAGTCTTCACGATTACAAATCACAAATTTGATTTGGTCGTGTTGAGTTAGATGATCGAAGTTGCTAAGCAAATTTCGTGCAACTTCACCCGAAGTTGGGGTTTTTAAATCCATAACTTTAGAAACACGCGGATCAACTTTAGAGACATCTAAAGCACCGCTGGTTTCTAATGAGACTTCGCAGCCTAAATCGGCCAGACGAGTCATGAGGGGAAGGGCGTTCGGTTGAGCAAGCGGCTCACCACCCGTCACGCAAATATAAGGGGTTTTAAAATCTAAAGTAGTTTGAATAATTTCTTCTAATGATTGGCGTTCACCGCCTTCAAACGAATAGGTTGTATCACAATAAGTGCAACGTAACGGACAGCCCGTTAAGCGGATAAAGACCGTAGGCAAACCTGCGGTATTGGCTTCACCTTGCAATGAATAAAAAATCTCCGTAATACGTAAACCCGCAGACGGATCAGAAACAGGAATAGCGGAAGATCGAAGGGTACTCATAACAAAATTAACCAGATATAAAAAAACAAAAAATCTCTACGATTATTGCTAACCGTAGAGACGAGGAGCGATAGAAGCTCCACGGAACACGAATGCTCCGCTGAAATAAAACTTAGTCTTCGCGTAATAATTCGTTCAAGCTTGTTTTCGCACGAGTTTTCGCGTCAACTTTTTTCACGATTACTGCAGCATATAGGCTGTATTTACCGCATTTAGAAGGCAGGCTGCCAGAAACCACAACAGAGCCAGCAGGAACACGACCGTAATGGATTTCGCCAGTTTCACGGTCATAAATCTTAGTCGATTGACCAATAAATACGCCCATTGAAATCACAGAACCTTCTTCTACGATCACACCTTCAACGATTTCAGAACGAGCGCCGATAAAGCAGTTGTCTTCAATGATTGTTGGGTTTGCTTGAAGTGGTTCAAGAACGCCACCAATACCAACGCCACCAGATAAGTGAACGTTTTTACCAATTTGAGCACATGAACCAACAGTTGCCCATGTATCAACCATTGTACCTTCGTCAACATATGCACCAATATTGACATATGAAGGCATCAATACAACATTTTTTGCTTGGAAAGAACCTTTACGTGCTACAGCAGGTGGTACTACACGTACACCAGCAGCTTTAAATTGTTCTTCAGTCCAGTCAGAGAACTTAGTATCTACTTTGTCATAGAAGCGTAAGTCACAAGCTTCCATTGGTTTGTTGTCGTTCAATTTGAATGAAAGCAAAACGGCTTTTTTCACCCATTGATGAACAATCCATTCACCATCAATTTTTTCAGCAACACGTAATGTACCGTTGTCTAGGCCAGCGATCACTTCTTCTACTGCTGCACGTACTTCAGCAGGACAGTCAGCTGCAGTGAAATTAGCACGGTCTTCAAACGCTTGTTCAATGATTGTTGAAAGCTGAGACATGTTCTTCCATCCAGAAAAAAATTTTCCAAGATTTTACACTAAATCGAGTTAAAAATAGATGGTAAATCGGCCTAGGATCGGAATTAATTATTAAGCAAGCACTAAATCCAAGAAATTAAGAGTGATGAATTTAGCATTTCCATAAGGTTTGTATAAAAAATACGCAAAATATACAGAATTGTTCCTTAACATCATTATTATATTTAAAAAAATGAAACAAAAACTCTTTATTAATCAATATTAAAATCTAAATGTATCAAAAGTTAACAAAAAATCAGTAAATTTGCATAAATGTTGAGCTGTGTTTCCTTTTAACATGTGCCATATAACAAGTCTGTAAAATCTGAATAAAAGTTTATTTTGAGGAGAAACACATGAAATCATTACGTTTATTAACAGTAGCTGCTCTACTTACTGCTGCAGGTACTGCAATGGCAGATACCTCTGTTGTTCATGATGGCTATGCATTTGATCAAAACCAACTTATCCCAACTGGCGCTCGTCTAGAAGTGGGTACGACTGGTTATGGTGGTGCGTTACTTTGGACTGCGAACCCATACGTCGGCCTTGCTTTAGGTTATAACGGTGGTGATATTTCATGGTCAGATGACTTATCTGTAGATGGCGTAAAATACGACATGGATATGGATAACAAAGTTGGTTACTTAAATGCAGAAGTACGTCCTTGGGGTGCAAGTGCTAATCCATGGGCTCAAGGTCTTTATGTTGCTGCGGGTGTAGGTTATATCGACACTGAATATGGCTTGAAATCTACAGCGAAAAGCGGTGAAATCGAAATTGATGGTAAAGAAACTTCTTTCGAACGTCTAAACGGTAAAGTATCTTACGATAACGATATCGCACCATACCTAGGTCTTGGTTTTGCACCAAAATTGAATAAAAACTGGGGCGTATTCGGTGAAGTAGGTGCTTATTACACTGGTAACCCAACTGCAAAATTAACGGCTGTTGGTGGTACTGCTGCTGACCGCGAATTACTTGCTGACCATGAACGTAGCATCGAACAAGATGACAAATACGAATGGCTTCCAGTAGGTAAAGTAGGTGTGAGCTACCATTGGTAAGTTCTTACTGAAACAAAAAAAACGAGCTTCGGCTCGTTTTTTTTGTTTTTAGAAAGCGTTTAAAATCTGTGACCAAATTTCAGACCATAGATCATGGCATCATTGTCTGAGACACTTGCAAGACCTGAAATATGAGATGTTTCAGTATTCGATGGTTTTGAGAGTTTCATATAATACAGGCCAGTCGCTAGAAAATTGTTCGGGTTAAATTTATGCATCATACCTAAACCTAAACCTCGATAGCCATCACTTGGGTTTAAGGTAGACGCTGCATTTCCTGTCCCGTTGTCCCAAATAAACTCTGCAGCAGCGAGCCAATTCGGATTCAATTGATGTGCAATCCCTAACTTTCCTGACCATTGATCTTTCTGATATTCCACCAATTGGATATCAGCTAAATCACGGTATTGTGGATCGAGTGCTGCGTATTGAAGCACGGCATTAAACTGCGGTGGCTGAATGTTGAAATCTTTCCAATTAATCCACCGAACTGTGCCATATACAACATTGTGTGGGCTAATGGCTGTTTGAAATTCAAAATTGACGCTTTGTGGCGTTTGAATGGAGGTATGGGTGTCTGGTACTAATTGAAAAGGACCATTTGAATATAAAGTTGATTCAGAGGTCGTATTTTCATGTTTGATTTTTGAACGATAGGTTAGGCTAGTTTTAATAGCATATTCAGGGATTTGATAGCTTAAACCGAGCAGCCAACCAAGCGCTTCATCTTGTTTAAAATCGGCATGGTAGCCATTGAGAGCAGCATATTGTTGCCCAGAAATTTTTAAATCACCTTTAAATGTTTGTAGGCTTAAACCGCTATTAATATTCCAATTATTATTGGGTTGATAGCCTATCAGTCCTGTTAGGTTATGCGTTCTAAAGTTAATATCGGCGCTTTCAATATCGATATTTGAGCCATCTGGTAAGCGAGGACTATATTGATAACTGATATCAGTATGAAAAGGTTGCTCATAAATTACTCCCGCAGAAATATTTTCATGTGGTTGAATTTTGAGTGCCAATTTCCCAGAAAATTGTTGATGGGTGAGATTCCCTGTAGAAAAATCAGTGATGCCCAACTCACTGATTAAACCTTGGTTTTGAACTTTGCCGTCCACTTGAGCATCGACGTAAGCGAAACTGACTTCAGTATAATTTCCGGGTTCAAGAAAGGCCGAGATCGATTGATCTGAGTTTTCTATCCCTGCTGCATACATGATTTGTATGGGACAGACGATACCGACTGCCACTGCGACGAATTGATTTTTCATAAATATGGGTCGGAAGTAATAAGGTTTTAATTTTTATTGTGTTGGATGTATTTTAATCAAAATTAAAAATAAAGCTAAGAAAACTTAGATAAAATATGTGTTTACCAAAAAAAGAGGACAGTAGGTGTCCTCTTTAATTCGTCAATTGGCCTATCATTCTTCTGGGTAAGCGACTTTTTTCAACGCTTTGATGTCAGCATCTGGTGAACATAAAGAAATAAACTCATAGCCATAACCGCGTAGTAAATGTCCTTTGCGAACAGCAATCCAAGTGGTATTGACCCCAAAAATATCGGTTGGAATTTGTTTTAAACGGTAGTCACGTTCTGGGTCATATGCCACATCGTTGACAATACCAACCCCCATATTGAGTTCAACATAGGTTTTAATAACGTCTGCATCAAGTGCGGACATCACGATATCAACATCAAAGCCTGAATCTTCAAAGGCTTTATCAATTTTTGAACGACCCGTAAAACCACCGTGGTAAGTAATAATTGGATAGTTCGACAAATCTTCAATGGTGATATTTGATTTTTGGGTGAGTGGGTGCTCTTGTGGTGTGATGATACTGTGTTGCCAGTTATAGTAAGGCACACTTGCAAGGTTATCTTCGGTGGTTAACGATTCGGTTGCGATCCCAATATCCGCTTCACCTTGAAGGAGCATTTCTGTAATTTCAACAGGGCTTGCTTGTTGCAAAATTAGATGAACTTTTGGAAATTCTTTTTTAAATTGGTTCACAATCGGCGGCAAGACATAACGTGCTTGCGTATGTGTGGTCGCAATCGTCAATGTCCCTTCATCTACTTTGTTAAAGTCATCTGCCAGACGTTTAATATTGTCTGCATCTACAAGCATGCGTTCAACGATACCCAATAATGACTGGCCTGGTTCGGTTAAACCGAGTAGACGTTTACCTTTACGAATAAACAGCTGTACACCAAGTTCATCTTCTAAATCTTTGATGTGTTTACTCACGCCAGACTGCGAGGTGTAAAGTGCAGCAGACGCTTCTGTTAAATTAAAATTCTGACGTACTGTTTCTCGAATAATTCTTAATTGTTGGAAATTCATAATTTTATTTTACCTTAAAAGCAAGTGGGGCTTGTGACGGCCCCAACTTTTTGTTTTATGCAACTTGGTTTTCAAATAAATGCAAGTTTGTTGCACTTAACCATACCGTTTGATTTGGGCGGAATTGATGCGCTTTCGCTTCATCTGCCGTTAATGAAATTTCAATAAGATTACCTTGACGGTCATGCAGTTCAGCAATGACTTTACCTGCAATCCAAAGCTCACGTACAAAAGTTGCTTGAATGGCATTTTCTTGCGGCTGTGCATGAATACGCAGTTCATCCGGACGAGCAAAGGCAATGACATTGCCTTGCGGTGCATTGGCATTTTGTGGCAACAAAATTCGGTCTTCACCAATTTGAAAAAGGCCATTGCTATTTTGACCTTCAAAACGGTTGGCTTGACCTAAAAAGTCAAATACAAACGGTGTTGCAGGTTTTTCATAAACTTCACGTGGCGAGCCTATCTGTTCTACGTTGCCTTTATTCATCACAATGATTTGATCGGCCACTTCAAGCGCTTCTTCTTGGTCATGGGTCACGAAAATAGAGGTGATGTGGAGTTCGTCATGCAAGGTACGTAACCAGCGGCGTAATTCTTTACGAACTTTGGCATCCAATGCACCAAAAGGTTCATCCAGTAATAACACACGCGGCTCAACCGCTAATGCACGTGCTAAGGCAATACGTTGGCGTTGACCACCTGAAAGTTGTGCAGGGTAACGGTCAGCCAAGAAACCAAGTTGAACAAGATCAAGTAAACGAGTAACCCGTTTTTTGATTTCAGCTTCATTTGGACGCGTTGCACGTGGGCGTACGCGTAAACCAAAAGCAATGTTGTCAAATACGGTCATATGGCGGAATAGTGCATAATGTTGGAATACAAAACCAACTTCACGTTCACGGACATGAACTTTAGTGGCATCTTCACCTTCTAAAATCACTTGACCGCCATCAGCAGATTCAAGTCCTGCAATGATACGTAGCAGAGTAGTTTTACCACAGCCTGATGGGCCAAGCAGCGCAACGAGCTGGCCATCAGGGAAATCTAAAGAGATATTTTTAAGTGCATGGAATGCACCAAAGTGTTTTTCAATATTTTTTACTTGAATACTCATGAGGTCATTCCTTAAGAAACTTGTGAATCTTCTTTATGCTTGTCTTGTCGTTCCTGACGTAGTTCAACCCATGTTTTTAAAATCAGGGTCACAATCGCCAAGAGCGCTAATAGTGAAGACACAGCAAAAGCAGCACTAAAGGTATATTCGTTATAAAGGATTTCTACGTGTAGCGGTAAGGTGTTGGTTTCGCCACGAATGTGACCTGAAACTACAGAAACAGCACCAAACTCACCCATTGCACGTGCATTACATAGAATCACGCCGTAGATTAAGCCCCATTTGATATTTGGAAGTGTCACTTTCCAGAAAGTCTGCCAGCCTGAAGCACCCAATACGATAGCTGCTTCTTCTTCCTCAGTCCCTTGAGCTTCCATTAATGGAATCAACTCACGTGCCACAAAAGGAACGGTAATAAACACTGTAGCAAGGACAATGGCCGGAACGGCATATAAAATTTTGATGTCGTTATCCATCAGCCAGCCGCCTAACCAACCTTGAGTACCGAAAATCAATACCAACATTAAGCCAGCAATAACTGGAGAGACTGAAAATGGCATATCAATAATCGTGGTTAAAATAGATTTACCACGGAAATTAAACTTGGCAACAGACCATGCCGCAGCTACACCAAAGACGACGTTCAACGGTACGGCAATCACAGCTGTCAGTAGCGTAAGTTTTACTGCTGATAATGTATCTGGATGTACCAGTGCTTGGAAGTAAACGCCAACACCTTGTTTAAAGGCTTCAACGAAAACCAAAACCAATGGCAGAATCAGGCAGCTTAAGAAGAAAATTAAAGCAATGATGATCAGGGTATAACGAACCCATGTCGGTTCACGCGTTGCATCACGCGACTGTAATTTTTCCGCAAGCGCATTACTGTTCGTATTCATCGTGCAGTTCTCCCTGTACGGCGACTTGCCCATGCTTGAACCAAGTTAATTAAGAATAAAATGGCAAAAGAAATCACCAGCATCACAACAGCAATCGTGGTCGCACCTGCATAATCATATTCTTCAAGGCGAGAGATGATCATCAATGGCGCAATTTCAGTCTTGAAGGGTTGGTTACCTGCGATAAAAATCACCGATCCATACTCACCCACACCGCGTGCAAAGGCCAAAGCAAAACCTGTTAACAGTGCAGGAAATAGAATAGGTAAGATCACTTTGGTCACGATCTGAAAGCGATTTGCACCCAGTGCCGAAGCTGCTTCTTCAAGTTCAGTTTCTAGATCACTCAGTACAGGCTGTACAGTACGAACCACAAAAGGAATACCAATAAAGATGAGGGCCAAGGTAATACCGATCGGGGTATATGCGACTTTAATGCCAATGGGTTCAAGGTACTGACCGATCCAACCAGTCGGTGCATATAACGAAGTTAATGCAATACCCGCAACGGCAGTTGGCAATGCAAAAGGTAAATCAACCAATGCATCGACAATACGTTTACCCGGGAAGGTATAACGAACCAAACACCATGCTAAGAGCAAACCAAAAACCACATTAACTAACGCAGCAATAATGGCAGTACTAAAACTCAGTTGTAACGATTTTAAAATACGTTCTGAGCTTAAAATCTCCCATAGTCCGTCCCAACCGATACCTAAAGATTTAATAAATACGGCTGAAAGGGGAATGAGCACAATTAAGGATAAATACGCTAGGGTAAAGCCTAGAGAAAGACCAAATCCTGGCAGCACTCGGGATCGCTGCGACATGATGACTCCTCAAAATGAGAAAAGCTGACTTAAAAGGTCAGCAAAATTGAATAAATGATTTTGCGACAAGCTTAATGCTCAGTACTTAAAAAGCAAATTGAAATAAATACTTGTTTTCATCAGTAAAGCTGATATGTTTCATGTGGTTTTCTGAAATTAAGTAATTGAAAATTTCAGGAAACGGTCCAAAACCTGATGCAACATTAATGTGTCCTACAGCACCCATATTCACAGGGTAAAGCTTCCAAGCATCAGCAAGTTGTTTTGCATCTTCAAAGCCAAGCCAAGGATCATTTTCACTAATCAACATCGTTGTCGGCACACGAATACTTAGCTGATGAAAAAATGCTTTGTAATCCGTTGTACTGTCGCGTGCAAAGCCGTTTTCTCCAAAGCGAGCTGGATTGGCTGGCGCAACCAAAACTAAATTTTTGATTTTTTTATTCAGTTCAGGATGCAAGGCCAATGCTGCCACTGTGGTCAAACAACCAAAGCTATGCGCCACAATTTGAATTTCACCCTGTAAAGGTCGTACGGTTTGAACGAATTGTTTAATCCAGTCCTTGAGTACAGGATGATTCCAGTCTTTTTGCTGAACACGAGAGCTAGACATGAGCTGACGTTGTAACCAAGATTGCCAATGTGCGTGTTCACTACCGCCTACACCCGGGACAATTACTGTATGTGTCATGTCAAGTTCTCCTGATTCAGTCAATGAATGGTCTTATTTTCCATTGTTGGCTTTGACGATTTGGTCAAACACGCCGCCATTTTCAAAGTGTGCTTTTTGGACTTTATCCCAACCACCAAATTCTTTATCAATGGTTACGAGTTTAAGTGGCTTAAAGACTGACGCGTATTGTGCAAGCGTTGTAGCGTTACGTGGACGGTAAAAGTTCTGAGCTGCGATTTGCTGACCACGTGGTGAATAAAGGAAGTTTAAATAACCTTTGGCTAAATAAAGATTGCCTTTTTTCTCTGCATTTTTTTCTAAAACAGCAACAGGTGGCTCAGCTAAAATTGAAAGTGAAGGGGTCACAATTTCAAATTTACCCGGTTGTTCACGAATCGCTAAATGTGCTTCATTTTCCCAAGCCAGTAATACATCACCAATGCCACGTTCAGCAAAGGTCGTAGTCGAACCACGTGCGCCTGAATCGAGTACTTTGGTGTTTTTATAAATCTTACGGACAAATTCTTGAGCCGTTGTATCATTACCACCCGCTTGATGTTTTGCCCAAGCCCATGCTGCTAAATAGTTCCAACGCGCACCGCCTGAGGTTTTCGGGTTTGGGGTGATAATACCTACGCCTGGTTTAACCAGATCGCCCCAATCTTTAATCGCTTTTGGGTTGCCTTTACGGACTAAGAACACAATTGTTGAGGTATATGGCGTTGAGTTTTGTGGAAGTTTCTTCTGCCAATCTGCAGGTAAAAGTTTGGCTTTTTCTGCAATCACGTCAATATCCGCTGCAAGTGCTAAAGTCACCACGTCGGCATCTAAGCCATCAATGACGCCACGTGCTTGTTTGCCTGAACCACCATGAGATTGTTTAAAATTAATTTTTTGACCTGTACGGCTTTCCCAATATTTGCTGAAGTCTTTATTCACACTTTCATAGAGTTCACGCGTTGGGTCGTAAGATACGTTTAAAAAATCTTTCGCAGCTGCGCCAAAAGAAACCGTCGAAATGACTGCAGCAAGAACACCCAATTTTAATTTTGCGGAAATACTCATGTGAACCTCAATAATTTTTACTTTATCTGTAACATGGGTGAAGAATAGCGCCAATCTTTATGCATAAAAAATAATTAAAAACGAATTTTATATGAATAAAAAAGATAAAAGGCATGTCTATGAAAAAAAAAGCATCGACCTTATGCGAAAGGAAGATGCTTTTCAGTATTTAAAGCATTATTTTGAATTATTGATCTTCACGATTTGATCAAAGACACCACCATTTTCAAAATGTTTTTTCTGCACTTTGCTCCAACCACCAAACTCTTTATCAATCGTGACGAGTTTTAAAGGTTTAAAAACATTTTTCTCTGTACACGACAAATTTCACAGAACCCTTATCCTATCAGGATTCTGCTTTCTTAAAATTGCCAAAATTTCCTTAAACTCTTCTTTTTTCCCAAAACCAATTAAACGCTGAATCGCCATTTGAA
>NZ_VPBM01000020.1:0-89840 GCF_013418745.1 Acinetobacter sp. YH12126
TTCAGCAAGTGTTTTTTCTGCTTTGATCGCAGCAAGTGCTACCTTAGCCTTAAAGTCGTTTGAATGATTTCTTCTTGGTCTACGTGCCATAAAATACTCCATATATTGATGTTTATAACATCATTTGGGGAGCAAAATATCACTTATAAGTGTTGTTCAAATTTCCTGATCCACCTCTTTACAACCCAGCTCGAAACAGAGTTAGGAAACAGTAACAATGTGCTTCCTATTCAGGATACAGTGACTGCGACAGCATCGTTTGCGATGTTCTCATTAGAAAGTGAAAGTTTACTTATTGGTGATGATATTGTTTTTGACCTTCTTGCAGACGATAATTTGGGTGGAAATGCATTAACAACCGTAAATGATTTTTCTACAACTGACCAAATCGATATATCTTCATTACTTTCTGACGATGCAACTGAAGCGAATCTCGCAGAGTTTGTAACAGTAGCATATGACGAAGAAACTGATTCAGCTGTGATTTCAATTGACCGTGATGGCACATCAGGTACGGAATATGAATCACAAGATCTTGTAGTCTTGCTCAATCAAACGAGCAAAGTCGAACTAGATGACCTAATCAACAATAATCAAATTATTTACTAATAATTTGATGAACTAAAAAAGCACCTTCGGGTGCTTTTTTTTTGCTTCCCAAAAAGTGAATGCAGATTGAAGACTTGGTTTTAATCAACAACTCATCGGAATTAAAACAAATACGCTATATCTACACTTGTATATTGAATAAGCTTTCTTTGCGCTTAAAAAGCGACACTTATCTGATGACGTAGCTCAAAAGGTATGCATAAAAACAAATTAATGGACAATAAAAATGAAAAAGAATCTCTGGATCAGGACACTTCTTTGTATGACGGTTGCGGTGTCGCCACTTACTTTCGCAGCGACAACCACTGCACCCGTTCCACCCAATAGCCAGCAAGTCTTTTTTGTCGGCAATAACTGGGATGGTACGGTTACAGTCATCAATCCTGCAAAAAACTATCAGAAAGTTGGTGTCATCAATATGGTGCCCGACAAAAAAGAACGGCTCACTGAAATTTACCTTAACCCAGTAAAATTGATCGCCTATAGCTATATTCGTAATACAGCAGGAGAGGGAAATGATCAATTGGTCGATGACATGTATTCCACACCAGATGGCAAATCGGTAGTTGCATCACGACCAAGTTATGCAGATGTAGTCTCGATTAACATAGCAACAGGGAAAATTAATTGGCGCACACCAGTTGAAGGATTTCGCACAGACCATATGGCGGTTTCACCCGATGGGCAACAAGTTGCTGTTTCAGCATCTTCAGGGAATGTTGTACATATAATTGATATCAACACGGGCAAAGAACTAGGACGTTTTGCGACGGGCGATAAACCACATGAAAATATCTATTTTGCCAACGGTACTAAAATCTTAAATTCAGCCATTGGTAATGTCGAAACAGCCATGGATGCATCTTGGCAAGACTTTACCAAAGGCAAACGCTACATCACGATCGCAGATGCTCAAAGCTATAAAGTCCTCAAAAAAATCGATTTTAGACCTGCTTTAGATGCCGTAGGACGTAAAGACCTGTCTAACTCAGTTCGACCGATTGTATTTAGTAAAGACGAATCCAAAATCTATGCACAAGTCTCATTTTTTAATGGCTTGGTCGAATATGATCTCAATCAAGGCAAAGTCACACGCATTGCACAGCTTCCGGGAAGTACAACTATTCCCTCTGATCGCACGAAATGGGTAAATGACTCACGTCATCATGGGCTTTCGATCAGTGGAGATGGTGAAAAACTATGTGTTGCAGGAACGATGGATGATTATGCCACCATCGTCGATCGTAAAACTTTGATCGCAGCAAAATTGATTGCTGCAGGTAAACCGTATTGGGCAACGCAAAGCCCAGATGGAAAACGATGTGTGATTTCTGAAAGTGCGACAGATGCAGTAACCGTGATTGATTTCGCGACAGGTGAAAAAGTCATCACAGTTCCAGTTGGCAATCACCCACAGCGTGTTCGTTTAGGTTATGCGCCAGCAGGATGGGGCAACTAATAATTTAGATAAGATTAAATAAAAAGGTAAATTCAGAGCCAAATCGGCTCTGAATTTTTAATTGAAGAACATTTAGAGATTGAATCATGTATAAGAAATGGATTGTTATCGGGTTAGTGGTTGGCTTGATTTTATTGTTGATGATTCAGTTATTAAAACCAAAGCAGCAGGAGGTTCATGAACAGCTACCGTTAGATCAACAAAAAGTGTCTGAAACACGTTCAGAGCGAACTATAGAAAATGTATTGCAGCATTCAAGTTCTAATTCCAAACAATTAATACTCGACAGTGAAACGCACTCTGAGCTATTACAGCAACGTGAACAGGTATATCAACAATTTCAGCAAATAAACACGCTGATGAGTCAGGGACAGCAGCCGAATCAAAATCAAGTACTCGCTCTACTCGAGCAACAATATAACTTGGTTAAAAAAGGCGTCGTGAAATTGGATGAAGCCATTTCATCAATTCAATATTTACGACAAATACTTCCTGAAATGGACAGAGCTTTGGATAGACAGTTAGCTAAACTGGAACAACTCAAAAAATGAATTAACTTGAATAAATAAACTTTTAAACTAACCAAACTTAAATGAAATAATTATGGTGAAGAACAAAAGTAGAGGGGCACGGAAATAGAATAGTAAATTAAAAAATGTTTTTTTAAATCAAATTCTTGTAATTTAAATAAGGATTTAGAAAATAAACACTCCGAAGATGCCGCTGCAAATGTCGTGACCCTGAACCCGATGAGTTCAAGGTGGACGCGACGTACACTCGCTGGGTTTCCCACTCGAGGAGGGCATACGCTCAGAATATACAGAACACATCCATAAGTTTAAGTATCGGCAGGGGATTAGACCTAGCTGGCGAACACCTCAGAGATGTGCTCAGTATAACGAATTCAGCGTTATTGGCAAATCACCAAACACTGACAAAGTGTTTAAAATGAAGCAATCGGGCAAAGTATAATCACTAAACCACCGATTAATCAGTCAATTCTTCAACTTGTTCCAAAATATTTTGCAACAAAAGTTCGCAGTTTGCATATTCTTGCAAACTCTTATTCATTGACAGGACTTCTTGCATTAATTCAAGTGCGACCATAATGATCAGCTTACTCGGTTCCATACGTGGTGCTTTACGACGAAATTCATCGTATTTGTCATTCAGTAATTGTGCTGCGCGTTCTAAATCGGCTTGTTGGTCAGAAGTAGTTGCTAAACGGAAACTATGACCTAGAACTTTTAAATCAACTGCAATTTGTTCACTCATGATCAAACTTCCTCATTACTTTCAGTCGGATGTGCCAATTGTTGAATTTCTTGCGCATGTTGATCTTGAGCTGTACCTAAAATAGCTAAACGTTGAATAATCGCTTCAACTTTTGCTTTGGCATGTTCATTTTTTTGCAATAAACGTTCACGTTCTTGCTGCAAACCTTGAATTTCTTGTTGAGCATGACGCTGTTCATTTTGCATCTTTTCTTTAACGATACGTAGCTCATTACGTTCTGCCAAAATTTCTTGAAAACGATTTTTTAGATCAGTACAGCTTTTTTCAAGACGGCTATATCGGTCAGCCAAAGCAGTTGCATCAGTATTCAGCTGTTGAAGTTGAGCACGTGAATCAGTTAATTGCTCATTCAGCGTATCAATTTCTTCTTGTTTGGAGGTGATAATACCGTTCTTATGTACAATTTGAGCATGATGGTGCTCATCAGACGAGTTTTTCTCATCTTGTAGGGCATTATTTTCGCTTTCAAATTGCGCCAGTCGCTTTTTTAAAACGCTAATATGCGCTTGGAGACGCTGTAATTCTTCTAACATAACGTAGTCGCACAGTCTTGCAAACAAAGGTAATATATACGAAGTATAGAGATTGGATAAGCGAATGCAAGACGATATTTCAGGTTGGTCAGATTGGTCCCAGAATTTTTCTAAAATTGAAGAAATTTCAAGCCCAAGTGAGTTACACGGTCTACTCACTGGTATAGTTTGTGTGTCACAACCCCCGAGTCGTGAAGAGTGGCAACAAATTTTAGCAACGCTTGATGTAGCTGAATTAGACGAAGATGCGGTGGCATTGTTGACTGAAGAAGCAGAAGATGTAGCTCATTCACTTTCAGATGATGAACTCGACTATCTTCCTTTATTACCAGATGA
Source organism: Acinetobacter sp. YH12126 (assembly GCF_013418745.1). NCBI lineage: Bacteria > Pseudomonadati > Pseudomonadota > Gammaproteobacteria > Moraxellales > Moraxellaceae > Acinetobacter > Acinetobacter sp. YH12126. Next base: position 4,234 of record NZ_VPBM01000020.1, read on the forward strand.
TGATCACTTGCTAGGTGAGCGTGTGCAAGCCTTGGCAGATTGGTGTGCAGGTGTTGTTCTTGGTTTTGGTTTGGCGGCAGGTCATCTGCGCACCAATGAACAAGAATTGATTGAGCATTTACAGGATGTCGCTTCAGTAGAATTTGAAGATTCAGATGATGATGAAGAAGGTGAAGAAAGCTATCAGGAATTATACGAATTTGTTCGTTTAATCCCAGTGAGCCTGTCTATGGGACGTACCAAAGTTGATGTTTCAGAAACACCGTTGCTACAACTGAGCGCTAAAAATTCATCGGCTCAAGTGGGTAATGTGGTTGAAATGTTCACCCCACATCGTCCAAGCTAAGGCATTAATTTTGCTTATATCTATGTGAGGTATTACGTGTTTTTATACATGCCTCACATAGATTGAGAGATTCATATTCAATTGAATCAAAATTTAAACAATATCAGCCAGCAGGTATAAGAAGTATTTAAATGAAGAAATTAACTCAAGCGGATTTTCAAGAACGTCGAGATATCCTTGCGGGTGAAATGGGACTACGTAGTATTGCAATTATTGCCACGAGCAAAGAAGCCATGCGTAATCGCGACGCAGATTATAAATTTCGAGCTGATAGTAGTTTCTTTTATTTAACAGGTTTTGCTGAACCTCAAGCGGTTGCAGTGATTGAAACCTTTGATAGCGAAGAAGAAGGTTATAGCTATAGTTTGTTCTGCCGTGAACGTGACCGTGAAATGGAAATTTGGAACGGTTACCGTGCGGGTGTAGATGGGGCTGTAGAAGATTATGAAGCTGATGAGGCTTATGCCATTGATTTGCTTGATGAAGAAATTTTAGAAAAATTACAAAATAAAGATAAATTATTCTACCGTATTGGGCAGCAACCAGATTTTGATGCTCGTGTGGCGCAGTGGATTTCGGCAGCAAGTGGTGAATCACGTAAGGGTGCAAGTGCGCCTGCTCAAGTCATTCAACTAGATCGCATCATTGATGAAATGCGTCTGCACAAATCTGATGATGAACTTGAATTGATGCAAATTGCTTCGGATATTTCAGCAGAAGCGCATACTCGTGCCATGCAAACCGTTAAACCGGGCATGATGGAGTACGCTTTAGAGGCTGAACTGAATTATGTCTTTGGTAAAAATGGCTGTGTGCCTTCCTATAACAGCATTGTCGGCGGCGGTGAAAATGGCTGTATTTTGCACTATGTGGAAAATGACAAAGAACTCAAAGATGGTGATTTGGTACTGATTGATGCAGCATGTGAATATCAGCTGTATGCCTCAGACATTACCCGTACTTTCCCAGTCAACGGTAAATTCAGCCCTGAACAAAAAGCACTTTATAATGTTGTACTTGATGCACAAATTGCGGCGATTGATGCTGTGCGTATCGGCAACTCTTATAAAGAACCACATAATGTTGCTGTACGTATTTTAGTTCAAGGTTTATTGGATCTTGGCATTATGCAAGGAGATATTGACGAAATCATCGCAAAAGAAAGTTACCGCCAATTCTATATGCATGGTACGGGTCATTGGCTTGGTATGGATGTGCATGACGTCGGTTCATACAAGCAAGACGGTGAATGGCGTGCCTATGAAGAAGGTATGGTTGTGACTGTTGAGCCTGGTCTTTATATTGCGCCAGATGATGAAACAGTGGATGTAAAATGGCGTGGTATCGGTATTCGTATTGAAGATGATGTGGCTGTAACTAAAGCAGGTCCACGTGTTTTAACAGCTGCAGTGGTGAAATCTGTAGAAGACATTGAAGCCTTGATGGCGAAGTAATTTACTGTAAGAGAATAAGCCGGTCAAATGATCGGCTTTTTTTATCTACAAGCAGTCTTATAAATACTAGTCATATAGACAAGGGTAATTAACAATGGAGTTGATTTTATGATGTTAAGTTTTTACAAAAATTAGATATAAGTCTTTTTAAATTAATCGTATAAATTTTTTATTTTAATCATAATTATGGGTGTTAGAAAAGCTGGGGTGGTTATTCCCTTTAATGGCAATCAACAGGATATTGAAAGACTGATAAATGATTGGCTAGTTTATTTTGAAGAAAACTCAAAATCTGCATTAGATATAGAGTGGCTGACGGATCATATTGTTTGTATCAATAGTGCCGGATTAGCACATTTTGCTTTTACTGAACCTGAAAAATGGAGCAGTTTGCTAAGCAGTCAGTTGCCGATGAAATGGATGATCTTCTTTGATTTTGCAGACACAAATTCAAGCTATAGCTATGCGCTTTATAAAGAGGGTGCAGAAATCAGATGTGTCATTCAAGCGGAAGAAGATGAACTTTACATGGATGGAGAAAGACAAGATTTTGAAAAGGAATGGTTAAACTTTTCAACAAGATATTTATATGAATATGTTGAAAATGGCAAAGTTCAAAAAAAATGGACGACTGATTTAAACAGTTTAAAAGAAGAAATCAATGAAGATTTGGAAAGCTATTATCAGTATTATTATTTTAGCGAAAAGGATCATTTAATTTATCATACTCAATTGGTTCGGCAGTTATTGATTGAACTCTTTAAAAACTATGTCGGTTTTGAAATCTTTGATAGTGATTATAATCCAGTAAAGAAAATAAAGTTTAAGTATAACAATCAGCGTACTTATGATGATTATTTGAGTTTAGCCTCAAGAGGGGATATTGCAGCCCAAATTAAATTGGGTGAAATGTATGAAACGGGATGCGGCGTCAAAAAAAATGATGTTACAGCACAAGGATGGTATCAAAAAGCGGCTGATCAGGGTGATGATGCGGCGATGCTGAAGTTAGCGGTGCTGTTGTTCAGAAAACCATGTAAAAAAGAGGTTCATATTGCTTTAGCTCTACTGAATCAGTCAGTGGAAAAGGGAAATATAAACGCAAGAACGGCCCTTGCTGAAATATATGAAAAGGGCGAAATTCTTGATCAAGATTATAATCTAGCTATGAACTTGTACAAGCAATCGGCAAAACAAGGCTGTGCAATTGCTCCCTATAAAATTGGCTTAATGTATGAGCTAGGCAATGGCGCAGCTCAAGATTTAAAGATGGCAAAACGCTGGTATCACCAAGCGGCGAATGCTTTTAATCAAGATGCAGAAATTCGATTGCAGAAATTATCCAGCATTTTAATGCTTAAGCCATTCATTTAAATTATTCCGTATTAAGGAGATCGTTTCTGTCTTTTATGTTCTATATCTTTATCTATTGCTATGAAAATAAATTGAATGCATGAGCGCAATATTTTGACCAAATCATGGAAAATATTAAATAAATATAAAAAACCGATCATTAGATCGGCTTTTTAACTTCATTCAAACATTAAGATTTTTGTAAAAAATCAGTCGCTAATTTTAAAAACTCTTCCGGTTTTTCATATACGGCCAAATGTCCGGTTGCCAGTTCAGCATATTCAGCATGTGAAATCAGATCTATAGCATATTTGACCAATACACTCGGGGGCATATAATCATAATTACAGCCATTCACTAATGTTTGTTTGTTGATTTTTTTTCGCTGGCTCAGTCATATCGGTATGAATCTACAACTCAGCTTGGTGGGTAAATCTTTCTCAATTATTGGTTTGCAGCGTATTTTCTAAGGTTTGCGCCATAGTATTTTCACACCATGCCAAGGTAAAGTTGGCGCTAAAACCTGTTTGAATAATAGTGCTCGACATCGCTTTAGAGTTGCTCTGTACCTAACTCAAATTAAAGCTTGGTACGTGCATCAACTTTAGGATAAGGCGCCAATAACACAACAAAAATTACATATTCTGGATATTCTGCTGCGGAATATATCCAGAAAATGTTGTGTAATGAAAAGCTCATTAAACCGAATGGTGTAACATAATTGGGTTTTGCAGCTGTAATCACTTATTCAACTAATTGAGCAATGGCTAAAGGCTGATCATCAGGTAGTTAGCTTGATATCGTCCTTTTGAATGCATCAAAACATGACATGTTCAAATGACGCTGATTTACGCAAATGATGGCTCATACTGATGGACTCAGCCATTTTTATTGTGATTTTCTCTTTTTTAAAGATCAATATTTACGGCAAGAGATGATTAATTTTGTATTTAATCAGTGCAAATACCTGCAACTAATTTGTATTTCATTATAAAAAATCATGCCCTTGATGTAAGATAAAATTCATTACAGATTATATGTATTTCGAGTGAATGTCCTAAATTCGAATACTTGATAAAAAAGGAAACAAGCATGCAGCAAGAAGTCATCATAGTTGGTGGTGGTATGGTCGGTTTAAGTCTGGCACTCATGTTGGCCAAAGACAAAATTGGCGTAAAACTTTTAGAAGCCATTAAATACCCCAATTATGATGATGCAAACCTTGAGCCTTATCACTCGAGTTTTGATGCACGAAACAGCGCCTTGTCACGCCGTACGGTGCAAATTTATCAAGAACTAGGCCTCTGGGATGCTTTGCAGGAACACGCCACACCTATTTTAGAAGTGAATATTACAGAGCAAGGCAGTTTTGGTAAGGCAAGACTCAAAGCAGAACAAGAAAAAGTCGAAAGCTTTGGACAAGTTATTGAAAATGCATGGTTAGGCCGTGTGCTGCTCACAGAAGTCAAAAAACAACAATTCATTGAATTAATTGACGGCGTACAAGTGACTTCGCTGACGCAGGATGCAGACCATGCCTATATTGAAGCAAAGCGTGCTGAAGAACAGCTCAAACTACAATCTAAAATTGTGATTGCCGCCGATGGTCGTGACTCTTTCTGTCGTAAAGCGCTCGGTATTGGCGCATCGGTACATGATTATGACCAAGTAGCAATTGTCACTACAGTACAAACCTCTAAACCGCATGGTCATGTCGGTTTCGAGCGTTTTAGTCCGCTTGGTCCGCTAGCGCTGCTGCCACTTCCAGGTGAATACCGTCGCTCAGTGGTTTGGCCTGTTCCTAAAGGAACTGAAGGCGAGTGGATGGGTGATGAAAATGATCAGCACTTCTTAGATGCTTTACAAGAAACCTATGGCGACCGTGCAGGTAAATTCAAAAAAACTGGTAAACGTTTCAGCTTCCCATTGTCGCAAGTACTTGCAGAGAAACAAGCAGTTGGACGTGTAGTGTTGATGGGTAATGCAGCACATACCATTCATCCAGTGGCAGGTCAGGGCTTCAATCTTTGTATGCGCGATGCCTATGTACTACGCCGTTATTTAAAAGAGCAAGTTGAAAAAAATGCAGATCTGGGTGATGCAGGTATGTTGCTTGATTATGAAAAATCGCGCCTGACCGATCAGCAGCGGGTGATTAAATTCTGTGATTCAGTTGTTCGTGGTTTTAGCAACCAGAACCCATTTTTAAAATTGATTCGCAATACTGGATTAGTTGCCTTTGACACCATTCCGGGGATTAAGCCTTTGGTCGCGAATTATGCAATGGGGCTAAAAGCATGAGTTTAAATCAAACAAATGTACTGGATGCAGTGATTGTAGGCGGTGGCTTGGTCGGTGGCTTAACGGCATTGTTATTGGCGCAAGGCGGTGTGCAGGCTACGGTATTGGATGCGGCACCTATTTTGGATGCAGAAAAAACCAAAAGTGTTGCGAATCCTCGAGTTTTGGCGCTCAGTCAAGCCACTATTCATTTACTCAAGACTGTGGGCGTTTGGGAAAAACTTGCACGTCAGCAGCCGTATACAGGCATGCAGGTATGGAATAAAAATGGCTATGGCGAAATCAATTTTGGACATGTGGCAGAGCAAACACCATCTGTTGAGCAAGCTTTAGGTTCAATGGTTGAACCAAGTGTATTGAATTTAGCCATTCAACAAAAAATGCTAGAACAGCTTGAAGACTACCGAACCCAAGTTAAGGTCAGTCGAGTTGAGCGTGGCGTTGGTGTGTGGATCATTCACCTTGCAGATGGTACCCAGCTCAAAACAAAACTGGTGATTGGTGCAGATGGTGCAAACTCATTTGTCCGTGAGCAAGCTTTCATCGATCTAGATGTGCTGGACTATAAACAAGCCGGTGTAAGCTGTGCAATTAAAACCGCCCAAAGGCATCAGCATGTAGCGCGTCAAATTTTCTTAGAAACAGGACCTTTGGCATTTTTGCCGATGGCGAGTCTGAAAAAAGAAGAAAGCGGTTATTGGCAATCGATTGTGTGGACCTTACCAGATGATTATGCCGATGAATATGTGGCTTTATCCGATGTGGAATTTACTGCGTTGCTCACTCGAGAAAGTCATCACATGCTCGGTGAAGTCTTAGAAGCAACACCACGTGCCAAATTTCCATTGAAGGCACGAGCTGCGCAGCAATACGTTCATGATGGTCTGGCGTTGATTGGTGATGCGGCTCATGTGATTCATCCACTTGCAGGACAAGGCGTGAATATTGGCTGTTTAGACGCAGCAGTACTTTGCGATGTGCTTTTGACCGATAAAAAACGGGGTGTGTGGGCACATGAACAAAGTTTGAAGCGCTATGAGCACCGCCGTAAAGGGCAAAACGATGCCATGATGCATAGTATGTCCGCGATTGGTTGGTTAGAAACCACCACTTTTTCACCTGTAGTGTGGGCGCGAAACTTTGGTTTAAAACAAGTGGAAAATCAGACTGTTCTAAAAGATGCGTTTATGGCTCAAGCCAATGGTCTGAGTATTTTAAAAGATACAATCTACGCAGCTTAGGTCAAAGTCAGATATTTTTTAGACAGTCGTATAAACAAGGTTACGATTTTGATTAAAAAAGATACGATTTTTTGATTATGGGTACTAGTCGAAATGCTCAGAGATTGCTAAATTTCTGTTAATTTAAAACCAGCCATTCGCTGGCAAACAGAAGTCATTCGCGGGGAGAACACAATGACTGATATGAATGATTATGATGATCCAGAAGATTCAGTAGTTGATGAAGATGAAGCACAAGCAGCTGAAAAAGGTGCAGGTGACGCAGCTGATTCTGCCTCTGATGGTGACACCTCTGAAGCTGAAACATTAACAGTGACTGCAAAACTAAAACAACGTCAGGCGCTTGAAGATGAAGTTGCTGCGTTCTTAGCGCGTGGTGGTCGTATTACCGAAGTCCCTCCAGACGAATCGGCAAAAGATTAAAATGAAAAAACACCACGTCATGTGGTGTTTTTTTTTGCTTCATTCGCTTGTGCGATGATGAACGTCATTCATTTTTTAACTCTGTAGCATGTTTGCTCAAGAAGTTAAGTCGTTAATAAGATGTGAAGTCGCTTCAAGCCGTCTTTGGCTTCATATATTTACGACTGATCGCGAAAATAGGATAAAACACAAAATGCAGTAAAAGCAAAAACATACAATTGATAATGAATGCAGCAATATACGGCGGTGCATGCATGGCCGCCACAGCAGCGACAAAAGATTGAAAAAGTAATACCGCACTCAAAATGATATAAGCCCAATAACGATGCCTATCCCAAAATTGGCTCAGTTTCAGTAAATTACCGACTACAAAATAGAGGGAACAATATCCACAGACCATCGCAATCGCGCTATGATCGGCCGTTATTTGCTCGCCACTAATATAGTGCGGATAGGGTTGAATGCCAGTATAAATAATATGTGCAAGGACGGTGAGCCAAACCAGATTAAAGAGAATGAACATCAGCGGTTTTTTGACAGACAGATTTATGGACATGTTATAAGCAACTTTTTTCATTCTATTTAAATTATTGTATGGGATAGCTTATGGAACCCGTAGGTCCCATAAGCGGTTCAAATTAAAAATAAAAAAAATTAAGCTTAATCGTTCGCTTGGGTTAATTCTAAAGCACGTTGATAGGCCACTTTCTTTTTAATCCCAGTTAAATCTGCAGCCAACTGAGAGGCAGCTTTCACGGACAAATCTTGAAGTAAACGCGTCAGCAATTTGTCTAACTTTTCTTGCTCTAGGTCTTTTTCTTCGGTCGCACCACCAATTACCAAAACGATTTCGCCTTTTTGCTGATTGTGATCAGATTCGACAAAATGAACCAATTCACCCAACGACATTTTTTTAATGGTTTCAAATGTTTTGGTAATTTCACGTGCAAAGCCCACAGGACGATCTGCACCAAAGACATTCGACATATCTTTTAGGCAGTCCACAATACGGTGCGGCGCTTCATAAATAATCATGGTTTGAGTCTCGTCTTTCAGTTTTTCCAGTGCTAAAAGACGTTGTGACTGTTTAGAAGGTAAAAAGCCTTCGAAACTAAAACGGTCACTGGGTAGGCCGACAGCACTGAGAGCTGCAATGGCAGCACAGGCACCCGGCACAGGAATAACACGAATATTTTTTTCTTGTGCAGCACGAACCAGTTTAAAGCCGGGGTCACTGATCAATGGTGTGCCTGCATCACTGATCAGCGCCATATTTTCACCCTTTTCTAGGCGTTCAATCAGCTGGTCAATTTTGTTGCTTTCGTTATGGTCGTGGCATGCAGTTAAAGGCGTATTGATACTAAAATGTTTAAGTAATTGTGTGGAAGTTCGTGTATCCTCGGCGGCAATAATTTTAACCGACTTCAATACCTCAATTGCACGATAACTAATATCATCTAAGTGCCCGATTGGAGTTGCAACAACAAATAACTGAGCACTCATAGGTTTCTCCATGTTGGATAATAAGAACAAAATTTTGGGTCTTTGCCTTTTAAGCAGTCTGTTTACTGCTGCACAGGCAGACGTCTTGGTCATTCTACCTGAATCTGGCCCTATGGCGCGAGCCGCATCCAGTATTAAGCAAGGTTTCAATAGCGCATATCAATCGTCAGACTACAAAGTACCCATTAAGTTTGTGGATTCAAATCAAAAGCAAATTGCGGCGATATTGAAGCAACAGGTAAATAAAAAAACTCAATTGGTGATTGGCCCTTTAGCACGTCAAGATGTTGAAGCACTTGTAAAAGCAAAGCCTAAAGTCCGCGTGTTGGCTTTAAATGAAACTACCAGCCAAATTCCAAATGTCTGGCAGTACAGTTTATCGAAACGTGATGATGCCTTAGCACTCCAAAAAGTCTTCGAAAAAGACAAATTAGCGCAAGTGCTTGTTCTACGTCAGCCTGCAACAGAGGCAGAACATGAATTACTACTCATGTCCTTAATTAGTCAAAGTTCAGTGCCGATCCAAGTGGTTGAACAACTCCCAACGAAGCTGGACAAAAATCAAGGGGTGCTGTTGTTAGGCAATAATGAATGGATAAACAGTCAAAAAAAACTACCTAAAGCGAAACTATATAGCGTAGCCAATGCGATTGAGGCTACTAAGCCCATTCCTATAGGACTGAAATTTTGTGATGCACCTGCCTTACATGATGCACGTTGGCCTGACCTGATCCGAGCTTATGAGGAAAATCCAGTAGATATGCCATATCAACGTCTTTTAGCTTTTGGTGGGGACACATGGCATATCGCAAAACAATATTTGCAAGAACCGAAATTAAAAAGCATTGAGTTTCAGGGGCGAACAGGGCTAATCAAAATTAGTCAAAATAATATTCAGCGTGTTCCCCACTGCTATGAGCGAAGTAAAAAAGGCATCGTGGTAATCTCACTTTAGGGATGAAACGATGCAGCTAAACTTAGAGCAGATGAATTTGGGACAGATGAATCTGGGGCAGTGGGCAGAACGGCAAGCGCTGCGTTTGGTTGAGCAGCAAGGCTATGTACAGGTGCAACAGAATTATCATAGTCGTTATGGTGAAATTGATTTGATCGTTGCACGTGGTCAAGAATTGGTGTTTATTGAAGTTAAAGCCCGTTCGAATACCCGTTATGCTCAAGCCGTTGAAAGTATTTCTATTCACAAACAACGTAAGATGATGAAGACTGCGTTGCATTTTTTAAATGAACAGTCACATTTTCAAAATTATTATTGTCGCTTTGATGCAATTTGTTTTGATTTTTATCAGCACTTTGCAAAAACACTACAGCAAGACTTTTCTAAATACCCGTATCATCAGCAATGGATTGAAAATGCTTTTACTTTTGATCAAGAGTTGATTAATCTTTGATAAAACAAACTGTGTAAACGCATAGAAAAATACGTGTGGAAATTTGAGGAGTCGTGCTGAGTGGTTAAGCGTATTGCAATAACGATGCTTTGTGTCGCAAGTTTATCTGGCTGTGCGAGTTTTATTTCGAATGGAACAGGATCAGCACCTGTAGGAACTGAAAGCGGCGCACGCTCATTGGGACAAGTTTTTATTGACTCTTCCATTGTTCGAACAGCAAAAATTAATTTATATAAATTAGATACTCGTTTTAAACAGTCACGTGTCAATATTGAAAGTTTTCATGGCAATGTCTTATTGACTGGGCAAGTGCCGGATAATCATTTAAAAGAATTGGCAGAAGAAAATGTCCGTTCAATGAGTGATGTCAAAACTGTACATAACTATATTACAGTGGGTAATCAGATCAGCTATAGCACCATCATGCAAGATACTGCGGTTACTGCGAATACCCGTGGTTTGATTATGAAAGCGCCTGTGGTATCTGACAGCAAAGTACACATTCATACTGAAGATGCTGTTCTTTATGTGATGGGCCGTTTAAACAATGCGGAAATCACAGACTTAAATCAAATCTTGCAACAAGTGGGTAATGTAACGCGAATTGTCACTTTAATCGATAATATTGATCAGAACCCAAATCCACAGGCACGTTCAATTAACTCAAGTTACACCACACCTGCTGTAGGCAATGTGCAACCTGAAGTACAAACGCCTGTAGCGATAGATCCGGATGCTGTCGATCCAAATGCTCAATAAAATGTCGGAAATGATGCTGTAAAATATGAATCAATGGTCTCTGCGGCTTCAGCAAAAAATGGATTTGGCTAAATCTTTATACCGAAATTTTCGGTTATATGATTTTGGCAGTTATGCATTAAATCGACTGACACCCAAACAAGGATATCATGTTCAAAACAATATCCCTTATGGTCTAAAAGCGCGCCATCGCCTAGATTTGTATCGCACGTCAGCACCTCGTCAGCAACGTCCACTCATCGTGTTTGTACATGGTGGAGCGTGGATGCATGGTGACAAAAAGGACTATGGATTTATTGGTGAAGCTTTTGCCAAAGAAGGCTTCGATGTTGCTGTCATCAATTACCATCTCGCACCTGAATATATTTTTCCGGCTTCAATTGATGATCTTAGCCTTGCATTAAACTATTTGACGCAGTCTCAGCATAAGTTGCAGATTGAAGTGGAAAATGTGGTGTTAATGGGACATTCGGCAGGGGCATTTAATGTCATGTCTGCACTGTATCATCCGACGCCTTATCAGCTACAAGTGAAAGAGAATATTCGTGCAATTGTGGGATTGGCAGGGCCATATCATTTTGATTATAAAGGTGATCCGATTTGTGCAGATGCCTTTGATCAAAATGTACCGTATCAACAAGTGATGCCGTATTATTTTGTTGAGCACAATCAAGTGAAGCATTATCTATTCACTGCGGATAAAGACAATATTGTTGGCCATAGCAATAGTGAAGATTTTGATCGTCGATTAAAAGCCTCAGGCAACCATAGTCAATTGATTCAAATCCCTCGTGTTGGGCACATCACGATGATTGGTTCAGTTTCGAGTCTATTTAGTCGCTTCTTTAAAACCAAAGCTGAAATCATGCGTGTACTCGATGAAATTAGTCCACCTTAATGTCTTTGGTTAAATGATTGAAAATAAAAAACCGCCAAGTATGGCGGTTTTTTTATTGCATGATTTATTTACTAAAAATAGCTACTTATAACCATGCTTCGGTGTCATCTGCAACAGCAGACCCATGGATGACATGCATAATCATTGAATGGGCGATACTTCCTTTGAACGGAATTTCAGGTAATGCATCAAATTTAAAGAAAGCTGCATCACTTATTTCTTCTTCTTGTAATTGAAGTTCACCTGAAGCATATTCTGCTTTAAAGGCGATCATTAAATTACTTGGGAAGGGCCAAGGTTGGCTTGCCAGATATTGAATATTTTTGACCTTCAGCCCAACTTCTTCTTCAGTTTCACGACGAACTGCTTCTTCTAAAGTTTCACCGACTTCAACAAAACCTGCGATCAGTCCATACATAGCACGGACATTTTTTGCATTTTTTGCCAATAAAATTTCATCTTCACCACGGATAATGACGGTAATGACACAAGGATTGACACGAGGGTATTGGTGATAACCGCAAGCAGGGCAAACCATGGCATATTCTGTGGCGTGGACTTGAGTTGCTGTACCACAGTGGCTACAAAATTTATGATTACGGCGCCATTCTAAGAGTTGAATAGCACGGCTGGCTTGTTCAAATTGCTGTACATTCCAAAGTTGTAGAAGCTGGCGAATAGGAATGAGTTGTAAGCCATCAGGAATTGGCTCATTTTCAAGTAGATCACGGGCAATCACTTGATCACCCGTGCCAATATTTAAATCACTTGCGAGTTGCTCAACTTCGGGAAGTTGAAAGTTTTCATCGACCAGCAATTGCTGTTGTTTGAAGATATACGCAAGTGATAATTTAGACATTAGGCTGCTGCTGATTTCAGTTTTTCGCTACTGTCCAATGCTACCTTAAACATGCCCTGTAAAACAGGTTGTTTGTTCTTTAAATTGTCAATCAACATATCTGCGCTTGCCAATGAATCTAATGCTTGATTCACTTCGTTTGCTTCAATCGCTATTGAAGATTCAACTCGTTTCAAAATGAATTGAGCTGTTGAATTCAGCGCATTTTGAGCTGCATCTGCATTGAGGAACAACATTGCACCACCAATTTCACGGAATTGAGTTGCAGTCGCTTCAAGTTGTGTCAAATCTTGGTTTTGTAAATACTGAACCAAAGATTGGCTAGCAGCATCAATTAAAACCTTGGTCTCATTTAACAGAGCAGCGTGTGCTTCATCTAAACGGTCGAGTGAAATATTCATATTATTCACACGAAGTTGTAAGCGGCTAGAAGTGTGATGACGCTCAAGCACACCAATCGAGTTCATGGCAGACAAGATATTGTTCATCAACTGCTGGGCAAAGCTTTCATCTTGTAAAATCTCAGCATTACCTAATGACGCAGCTTGACGCGACAGGTCGTTATACGCTTCATTTAAGTTCAAGACTTTGAAAATATTTGCCAATTCGTTTAATTTCGCTTGAAGTTCTTGGGTTTTTTCAGGCGTCATATTTTGATAGTTAAATTCAATATCATTACGAATTTGCGTCATTTCAGTCGTAACCAATTCACCAATGGTATGCATGGTGTCGAAGTCAGGACCATATAAATGACGACTGAAAACTTGCAATTGGGTGTCGGTAAGAAGGTCTTCACCGATATTTAATTTGCCACGAATATGATGAGAAATGTCATCTTCTTGGCTAATGTTTAGACTTAAGACATTGGCTAAATCAGAAATGGATGCTTTAAAGCGCTCAGTTCCTGCAAAATATTGAGCCATATTGCGCTCAATGCTCACCAAGGTACGTAAGCGAGCATCGGTAATTAAGATTTGATCAATTTGATTAAACGCAACAAAAACCAAGTTCCAATATTGTTTGCTTGGATGTTTGTCTGAAAGACCTGCTAAATACGCACCGACCAATTTAATCGCTTGCAGATCCAGCTCAGTTTCTTCTTGTTTAATCAATTTATTCAACGCCAACTTATACAGACGGTGAACGTATTTTGATTTTTCAAGTGCAGGAGCTTGAGGTAGGTCAAAGTCAGGAGTAATACAATCGAGTAGGGACTCAATGTGTTGGCCTTCCGACGTTAGAGGTTTACCCAAAGACAGTTCTAGACGATTAAGACTGTCCAGCAGGAACTGTGGAATTTTAACTTCACGTAGGCAGATAAATTCAATATAGCGTTTCAGCATGGTCGTGCCTTCGCTCAGTGCGATGACCTCTTGAGTGTTAATTTGCGCAGGATTCCCCATGATCTTGCGCATTAACTCTGCTGAATATTGAGCGATTTTTGCCAAACTTGGCATATCAACTAAAGCTAGTACTTGAGCACATTGTTCAAATTGAATCAGTGCATCATCAATCCCGAAAGGTAAAGTTTGATCTTCAACTAAGGTGCTGACTGCTGATTCGACTAACTTGATTGAGTTATCAACCTCATTTTTTATTATCAGCAAAGCCGTTGGATCAAAATGGATAGAGGTTTGGTAAGACATGTATCTGCACCTTTCCTAGATGTTTTATCTTGTTTATTAACCGCCCCTTAAGGCGGTCCATGTTTATGGTTTTACTATAGCGTATGTAAGAATTGTTTATATACAAAAAGTAACACGAAATTTAGATTTTATTTCGCAAAAAGGCAAGGTGTACCATGTTTTTCTTCAAATTGTTTGACCCATGTCTCATGGGCTTCAAGTTCATCGGCTGAAGGTAAAATCACTGGTAAATCTATTTCAACAGCGGCGCGGGTTTGCGAACCATCTTCATTTTGCGAGTGGGTCAGTGCATCGATATCAAAGGAAACCTGACCGCCCGTCATTGCTAGGTATACGTCAGACAGAATTTCCGCATCGAGTAAGGCACCATGGAAGGTACGGTCACGTTGTGGAATTTCGTAACGACGCACTAATGCATCGAGTGAGTTTTTCTGGCCTGGATGCTTGGCTTTGGCCATAGCCAAGGTATCGGTGACTTCGCAAACTTCAGATAAGGCCACAAAACCGGCACGTTTGAACTCCATATCAAGGAAGTTCATATCGAAGGTTGCGTTATGCGCAATGATTTCTGCGCCTTTTAGATAGTCAAATAAGACATCAGCAATTTCAGCATACAGTGGTTTGTCTTTTAGAAAGTCATCACTGATTCCGTGAATATTTTCAGATTCACCGACAGGTTTTTGCGGGTTGATATAAATATGAATTGAGCTACCGGTCAGTTTGCGGTTAATCATTTCCACTGCACCGACTTCAATAATACGGTCGCCATCTTGGAAATAGAAACCTGTGGTTTCCGTATCCAAAATTAATTGTCGTGGGCCAGATACATCGACGGTTGCTGGTGTAATGACAATCATTGGATGGATTTCAGCAGCTTGCTTAGACTGTATAGGGGCAGCTTCATTCAACGCTGAAGCAGTGTCTGTTGCTTGTTGTTCTATCGCAATGCCATCAATATGCTCTGCGTCAATAGCTGTCTCAGCAGAGATTTCTTCTGCTTCATCCTCGCTATCAGCAAATTCAAGTCCAAACGGATCGTTTAATAGCCAGTCTGGTTCAGCTTTTTTTTTAGGTGCTTCAGCTGTAGTTGATGTCACTTGTTTGATGTGTTCGAGGGTTTTTTCTGCGCCTAGATTGGCCAATTGATCTGCCATTTCATTTCCCGGATGGCCTGCATGCCCTTTAATCCAGTTCCATTCAATTTCCCGACCCTGACAAGTTGCATCCAGTAATTTCCACAGATCAGGATTTTTAACATCTTTCCAGTTTTTCTTTTTCCAACCATGTATCCACTCGGTAATGCCTTGTTTGACATAGTTAGAGTCTGTCCAAATAATCAGTTTTGCATCGGACGGACAGTGTTGAATGCCTTCAATTGCAGCAGTCAATTCCATACGGTTATTGGTGGTTTCAGCTTCGCCGCCGCAGAGTTTTTCTTCTCCAGTTTCACGGATGATATAGGCCCCCCAACCCCCTAAGCCAGGGTTGCCTTTACATGCACCATCAACATAAAGCGTGATTGTTTGAGACATAAATCAAATCCGGAGAAAAACAAGCATTCAGAACCGTATATTGTATAACGCAAATGACAGAGAGAAATCCATTTCTGGCGATTTTTTTAATTTCTTGTAACATTTATACTGAAATAGCGTTAAATTAACGCCTTGTGTCTGTGTTCTGCTTCACTACAATGGCATATCTAAAAAATAAATTTTATATGAGTTGTCTGGATTTTTTTATGTATAAATCAACTGCGACTGTCTGGCAGCCTACGTTACCACAAATTTTTAAATTTACAGTCTTGGGTTCTGCGCTCGCAGCTCTTGGTCTGACGGGCTGTTCTTCATCGCAAACGACTAAGCAGAACTCAGCAAGTAAACAAGTTGGCTCAAACTTTCTCGATGCCAATAGTTTAGATTCACTCGAAGATTTACTTTCTGCAACAGACATGCGTGCCGTAGAAGGCGATCGCCTTTTAGTACTTAAGCATGGTGATGTCTGGAAGCGTATGACCGTGGGTTTCAAAATGGATTTGAACCACTGGGATACGCGAATTGAAGCGCAGCGTGGTTGGTTTATTTCACGTCAACCATATATTGATCGTTTAAGTGCGCGTGCGTCCCGTTATTTATATCACACGGTTAAAGAAGCAGAACGTCGTGGTTTGCCGACTGAGTTGGCGTTATTACCAGTGATTGAAAGTTCTTATGACCCAGCAGCAACCTCAAGTGCAGCCGCAGCAGGCTTATGGCAATTTATTCCAAGTACTGGACGTATTTACGGCTTAAAACAAACCTCAATGTATGATGGTCGTCGTGACGTAGTGGAATCAACGCGTGCAGCTTATGAGTTTTTAGGTGCGCTACATAACCAGTTCGGTTCGTGGGAATTGGCTTTGGCTGCATATAATGCAGGGCCGGGCCGCATTCAACAGGCGATTAACCGTAACCGTGCGGCAGGTTTGCCAACGGATTATTGGTCACTAAAACTGCCCCAAGAAACCATGAACTATGTCCCACGTTTCTTGGCTGTTGCTCAAATTATTAAAAATCCAAGTGCTTATGGCGTAAGTTTACCGCCAATTGCCAACCGTCCACACTTTCGTGAAGTGGCTGTAGGGCCTGCAAATTTAAATGAAATTGCATCTATTACCGGTTTAAGCCGTGCAGAACTCTATGCACTAAACCCTGGTCATCGTGGCGATGTGATTGATAGCAGCAGCCCAATGCGGATTTTAATTCCTGCGGATGTGAGTCCATCAGTCGATGCACGTTTGAAGAAATTACAATCAGGTGGTTCATCAGGTTATTGGGCAAGTAATTCAACTTATAACTTACCAAAAAATAATGTTGAAATAACACCGTCACGTGTTACTCCGCCGGAATTAAATAGTAAAACTATTCAGCCCGCTAAAGTGACGCCACCTACGCTTAAAACACAGCCGACAGTGACAGCTTCTGCCAAACCACCTGTAGTCGCTGCAACGGTAACGCCGAGTGTTCCATCAGGAACGAAAGGCAAAACGCCAATAGGATCATCTGCTTTGGCTGCTTTTGCATCGAATAGTGATATTCCAAGTGCGCCGCGTATACCAGTCGCTGTAACACCTTCGACGCCTGTGAAAGCCGTGTCTGTCGAGCCACCACTCAGCGCAAATGAGCGTGAGCAAATCATGGCGGCTATTAAAGCTGAAGGTGAGACCAAAACAGTCGATGAGGTATTAAAACCAGTAGCGACTAAAGCAGAACAAGAAGAAGTCGTTCAGGAAATTAAAGCTATTGCGCCGAAAGGCACTGAAATTGTCGATCCTTATGATGGCAAGATTAAGTTGACTGCGATTCAGACCAGCCAGTCGATTGCGGATCAACAAGGAAAAGAACTGACCAAAGGTTTCTCTTACCCGAAAAGCGTGGCTGAAAATACAGGTGCAGATTCCGAAGAAGCCAAACGCAACCAAGGTAAAAATGTCATTCGTACAGATTCTGAAATTGTAGTTGTACCACCTAAAGGTAAACGCAGTACTTATACAGTTTTGGCGGGCGACACATTAGCGTTGATCGCGATGAAAAATGGCGTGAATTGGCGTGATATTGCAGCTTGGAACCAAATTTCGCCAGATTCGACCTTGTATGTCGGTACGACCATCTATTTATATGATGCGAAACCGATTGTGCAAAATAATGAAGAATCGAAAGCCAAGCCTATTGCAGATAGCTATGTAGTGAAAGCAAATGACAGTCTTACAGCTGTTGCGAGTCAATTTGGTTTAAGTACGAAGCAACTCGCAGACTACAATGGTTTAACCACCACGAGTGGTTTATATGTTGGGCAGAAATTATCCTTAAAAGAAACGCCTGCATCTAAAGCAAAATTGGAAGCTGACAAGAAAGCAGCTCAAGTTGTCGAAAAACCTGCAAAAGTTCAAACCAAATCCTACACGGTAAAACGTGGTGAATATCTAAAACTCATTGCAGATCGTTATGCGCTGTCAAATCAGGAGTTGGCAGATTTAACAACTGGTTTAACGGCTGGCAGTAGTTTGATGGTTGGGCAAAAAATTAATGTGCCATTACAAGCTGTAGCAGAAGTTGAGAAGCTCGAAAGCAAAGTCGTGAATCGCATTGAAAATGTCAAAGTTGATCCTGCGTATAAAGTTGAAAGCTATAAAGTGCAGCGTGGTGATACCCTTTACAGCATTGCGACGCAGTCAAAGATCAGTTTGTCAGAATTGGCGAGTCTAAATGATATGTCGGTAAATAGTGGGCTGATGGCTGGGCAAAGCATTAAAGTTCCTGCAAGTTCAACTGTTCCGGATACATATGTGGTGCAGTCTGGCGATACACTGACAGGCATTGCTAGTCGCTATGATTTAGGCATGGACTATGTCGCAAATTTAAATGGTATAAAGCGTAGTTCTGGTCTACGCGTTGGGCAGAAATTAAAATTAACAGGTGATGTCGCACCGGTTAAAGTAGAAACCAAAGCTGAGGCGACCAAAATTGAAAGCAAAACCAATACACGAACGAATTCCGTTGATGCGACCGATATTCATGTGGTGAAATCAGGTGAAACATTGGGTGTGATTGCGAAGAAATATCATCTTCAATTACGTTATTTAGCTGAATTAAATGGCCTAAATACCAATAGTGCGATTCGTGTAGGGCAGCGTTTAAAAGTAGATGGTGAACTACCTGCTGATGTAGCTAGTAAAGCAACTGAAACCAAAAAAACGGAAGCTAAATCCTCTACGAGCAATGTGAAACCAACAAATACTGAAAGCTATACTGTGAAATCAGGCGAGTCTTTAAATTCGATTGCTAGTCGGACAGGTTTAACTGTGGCAGCATTGGCTGAATTAAATAACTTAAACCCCCGTGCAGGACTGCGTGTCGGTCAAAATTTACAAGTCCCTAAAACTATCAGTGAATACCGTATTAAACGCGGCGATACATTGATTGGTTTAGCAAGCCGTTATGGACTTGATACATCAAAACTTGCTGAAATGAATGATATACAACCGTCTGCTCAGTTACGTATTGGTGAAGTCATTAAAGTACCAAACTGAGTCCAAACATTAAGGAGTTAAGTTGAATGTATTCTGCTTCAACTTCGCGTTACGTGTTTGGTGTGAC
This sequence comes from Acinetobacter sp. YH12126, assembly GCF_013418745.1. Lineage (NCBI taxonomy): Bacteria > Pseudomonadati > Pseudomonadota > Gammaproteobacteria > Moraxellales > Moraxellaceae > Acinetobacter > Acinetobacter sp. YH12126. The sequence continues at coordinate 23,558 of NZ_VPBM01000020.1, forward strand.
TTTGAGCATACTTTCAACAGGGGCGTGGGCTGCGTTGCAGACCACGCCTTTTCTTGCCATACATAGTAGCCCTCAATATCATCAATTACAGGCAATGCCCTATGCCAATCCTCTTGCCAATAAAGGGGGATATATCACGACCTCGAGTATTGGGAGTTTTGATAATTTAAACAGCATGAATGGAAAAGGGCGTTCTGTTGAAGGTATCAATTATCTTTTTGATAGCTTGATGAGTTCATCTTTAGATGAACCGGGTGTGATGTATCCATTGCTTGCCGAAAAGGTGACATTTGACCCGAAAAAAACTAATTTTGTTATTTTTCATTTAAACCCAAAAGCACGGTTTAGTGATGGTTCTGAACTCACTGCTGAAGACGTTAAATTTAGTTTTGATACTTTTCAGACCAAGTCAAATCCTGGTTTGCAAATGTATTTAGCGGATTTAGACAAAACAGATGTTTTATCTAAATATCAGGTAAGAATGAATTTTAAATCTGGACACAACACTGATATGCCCATGATTTTGGCGCAAATGCCGATTTACTCCAAAAAAGATTGGGCAAAAAAAGATTTTACTCAAATTACATTGCAGCCCATATTAGGCTCAGGCCCTTACACGATTGAGACGATCGATGCAGGTAGGAGTATTCGCTACAAGCGCAATCCTGAGTATTGGGGGCAGAACTTAGCCGTCAATCGTGGTCGCTATAATTTTAACCATCTGAAATATGTATATTATCGCAGCCCAGACATAGCCTTTGAAGGCTTTAAAGCAGGTCAATTTACGTTATATGAGGAAAAGACCGCACGTAATTGGGTGGGAGCGTACAATTTTCCTGCTTTTAAAGACGGTAAAATTGTCAAATATCGCTTTAAACATGAACGACCGATTCCGACAAAAAGTCTCGTATTTAATACCCGTCGTGCGCCATTTAGTGATATTCGTTTTCGACAAGCGTTAACCTATGCTTATGATTTTGAATGGCAAAATAAAGCATTATTTTATGGGCAGTATCAGCGTTTGCAGAGTTATTTTAGTAATAGTGTGCTAGAAGCGAAGGGGAAACCCTCTATCCAAGAGTTGGATATTTTAAAACCGATGTTATCGCAACTTGATCCTATTCAAAGACAGGGGGTCTTATCCAATTGGCAATATCCCGTTTCTGATGGCAGTGGATTTAATCGAAAAAATCTGCTGCATGCACGCCAACTGTTATTGAATGCGGGTTATCTTTATCAAGACGGCCGATTGGTGGATGCAAAATCTCGGCCTGTGAAATTCGAAATCTTGATTCAGCAACAAGATTTGCAGCGAACCTTAATGCCATTTATACGAAATTTGAAACGTTTAGGTATTCAGGTGCTATTGCGACAAGTAGATGGACCGCAATACACCGAGCGGATGCGAAATATTGACTTTGATATGATCGTGGATGAAATGCCTCAATCGCTCACTCCAGCGGGTGAGCAAGCTCAACTTTGGGGCAGTCAAGCAGCTGACCAAGTGGGTAATTATAATTACGCAGGGATTAAAAATCCTGTAATAGATCAGCTCATTCAACAGGTGATCAATGCTCCAAATCGGGAAGAATTGATTATTCGTACGCGTGTTTTAGACCGCCTGCTCAGAGCGGGTTATTATCAAATTCCAATGTTTGGGCAAAGTGAAAATTGGTTTGCCTATTGGCATATGTATAAGCAACCTTATGTCAAACCTAAACTTTCTGTAGGGATTGACTATTGGTGGAGTGATGCAGCTAAAGCCAAGCAAATAACACAATATCTACGGCAGCAATAAATACACCTGAATGACTAGGAATGTGAAAGCAACATGGGCACATATATTTTAAAAAGATTGCTCCTGATTATTCCAACATTGTTTTTCATTTTACTGATTAACTTTGTCGTGATTCAGATTGCACCGGGAGGACCTGTTGAACAAGCCATACAGCAAGCTGAGTCCTTTCAAGGTATGGGAAACACAGGTGGTGGTGAAACTGCGACGACAGGCAGTAAATACCAAGGTGCTAAAGGCCTCAGTGAAGAAATGGTGGCAAAAATCGAAGCGCAATATGGTTTCGATAAACCATTATTCGAACGTTTTTGGCTCATGTTAAAGGGCTATGTAACGCTAGATTTTGGTACAAGTTTCTTTAAAGATAAGCCTGTGACTCAGCTGCTTTGGGAAAAGCTGCCTGTATCCTTATCCCTTGGCTTGTGGAGTACCTTGCTGATCTATATGGTGTCTATTCCTTTAGGCATTAAAAAAGCCCGTCAACATGGTCTGCTATTTGATAAAAGCACGTCTATTTTATTGGCTATCGGCTATGCCATTCCTGCTTTCGCCTTTGCCATTTTACTCATTGTCTTTTTTGCAGGTGGTTCATATTTTCAGTGGTTTCCTCTACAAGGTTTAGTTTCAGAGAATTTTGCTGAGTTAAGTGTGTTTGGCAAAATTGCAGATTATTTTTGGCATATGGCGTTGCCTTTGTTTGCTATGGTAATTGGTGGTTTTGCAGGCTTAACTTATCTGACCAAATACTCTTTTATGGAAGAACTGAATAAGCAATATGTTCTTGCTGCTCGTTCTAAAGGTTTGACTGAATCACGTGTGCTGTATGGGCATGTATTTCGTAATGCAATGCTCATAGTCATTGCGGGTCTACCAGAAGCATTGATTGGGATCTTCTTTGTGGGAAATCTATTTATTGAAATTATTTTCAATCTAGATGGTCTGGGATTGTTGGGATTTGAAGCCATCGTACAGCGTGATTATCCAGTCATTTTTGGCACCTTGTTTATTTTTACCTTGATGGGGCTGATATTAAGATTAATCAGTGATGTCATGTATCAAATGATTGATCCGCGAATTAATTTTGATTCGCAGGGGGCAAAATAATGTCTCCGATCATGCAAGCACGTTTTCAACGTTTTAAAGAAAATAAATTAGGCTTTACATGCTTTATCAGTTTTGCCTTGATTTTTATGTTGTCCCTAGCTGTCGAGTTTATTGCCAATGATAAACCGCTCTTGGTTAAATACGATGATTCTTTATATGTGCCCGTATTGAAAAGTTATCCAGAAACCGCTTTCGGTGGGGTATTTGAAACTGAGGCAGATTATAAAGATCCTGTTGTTCAGCAACTGATTGAAGATAAAGGTTGGGCTGTATGGCCACTGATTCAATTTTCCTATCAAACACCAAATTTAGAACTGGCTGTGCCCGTACCATCTGCACCAACTGCACAAAATTGGCTTGGTACAGATGACCAAGGTCGTGATGTGCTGGCGCGTATTTTATATGGATTACGTGTGTCGCTCCTGTTTGGTTTTGCATTAACTTTTGCTTCAGCAGTATTGGGCATCATCGTTGGGGCGATACAGGGCTATTATGGTGGATGGATAGACCTCATTGGTCAACGAATTTTAGAAGTTTGGGGTGGGCTCCCGATGCTATTCATGGTGATGATTTTAGTCAGTATGTTTACACCGAGTGTGTATTGGCTCTTTGTCATTATGTTGTTGTTTGGCTGGCCCACCTTAGTCGGCTTGGTTCGTGCAGAGTTTTTGCGGGCGCGTAATTTTGATTATGTCCGTGCAGCACGAAGCCTTGGCGTTACAGATGGCACCATTATGTTTCGGCATATTTTACCAAATGCGATGAGTTCCAGTCTTTCACAGCTACCTTTCATGCTTACGGCAAATATTACTGCACTGACAGCCTTAGATTTCCTAGGTTATGGCTTACCGCCTGATGCCGCGTCCTTAGGTGAGTTATTGCTTCAAGGGAAAAACAATCTGAATGCACCATGGCTTGCCTTATCGGGGTTTTTTACCTTAGCGATCGTGCTGTCTTTATTGATTTACATTGGGGAGGCGACACGTGATGCATTCGATCCTAGACGTCAATAATCATCAAGTTAATGTACCTCCCATCGTATTAGCGGTTGAACATTTACATATTTCATATACAGCACAGGTCTTGGTTGAAGACCTGAATTTTAAATTGCATGCAGGTGAAACGATAGCCATTGTTGGTGAAAGCGGTTCTGGTAAATCGATTAGCAGCCTAGCTATACTCGGTTTGTTGCCAAGTGATCTGCAGGTCACAGGGAGCGTCAGCCTTAACGGACAAGCAATACTTGGACTGAGTCCTGAGCAGCATCGAAACATTCGTGGGCAGAAAATTGCCATGATTTTTCAAGAGCCGATGACGGCCTTAAATCCCTTACATCGGGTGGAAAAGATTGTTGGTGAGTCACTGTTGTTACAGGGATGGTCGAAGGCAAAAACACGGCAGCGCGTTATAGAATTATTAAATGATGTGGGTATTCCTGATGCTGAAGATAAATTAAGACGCTATCCACATGAGTTATCAGGCGGGCAGCGTCAACGTGTCATGATTGCCATGGCATTGGCCTTAGATCCTGATATTTTAATCGCTGATGAGCCAACCACGGCTTTAGATGTTACTTTGCAAGCGCAAATCTTAAATTTATTAAAGTCGCTACAACAGCAGCGTAATATGGCGATGATATTAATTAGCCATGACCTGAATTTGGTCAAGCGCTATGCAGAACATGTGATTGTGATGAGTCGTGGGCAAGTGGTGGAGCAAGGTGGTGTTCAGGAAATTTTTGAGCAACCGAAGCAGGCGTATACCCAAAATTTATTAGACCATGATTTTGGTAAAGCAATACAGGTTTCGCAAACTCAAACACTTTTAGAATTACGCCAGTTAGGAGTGAAGTTCCCAGTCAAACAAGGCTTATTGAATCGCATTAAAAATTATGTCGTTGCGGTAGAAGCTTTGGATTTAACAATGGCTGAAGGTGAGTCGATCGGTATTGTTGGAGAGAGTGGTTCAGGGAAAAGCTCCCTAGCACTGGCTATTGCTCGGCTCATAGAAAGTGATGGCGAAATTATTTTAAATCAACACGCCATCAATCAACTTTCAGAAAAACAGCTCAGACCTCTACGTCGTGAATTTCAAATCGTCTTTCAAGATCCATTCAGTAGTTTAAATCCACGGCTAAATGTAGAGCAAACCATTGGCGAAGGTCTGGCCTTACAGCATTTATCTGCAAATGAAATTGCACAGCGTATAGATGAAGCTTTGCAGAAAGTCGAATTAGCCAGCTCATTTAAGCAGCGTTATCCACATGAATTATCGGGTGGGCAACGGCAGAGAGTCGCCTTAGCGCGTGCGTTGGTATTACGTCCTAAATTATTGATACTCGATGAACCCACATCGGCACTAGATCGGACGACACAAAAAGCCATTGTGAAGCTACTACGGCGTTTGCAGCAAGAATTTAATATGAGTTATTTATTTATTAGTCACGATTTACACGTGGTCAAAGCCTTGTGTCAAAAAGTGTTGGTACTGCGTCATGCCAAAGTCATGGAATTTCAAGACACCGCAGATCTATTTGCGCGACCACAAACAGACTATACCCGTAAATTAATTGAAGCCAGCCAATACTAAAATCAAACTTATGGATATTTTGACAAGTGTCATTGTCAAAATATCCTTGACCTTTAGAAAATAATAATTAGAGTAAATACTCAGGACTTATTATTTCATTTTGGACATTGTCATGAGCCATTTAGCTGAAAGCTTTAAAATTCGTAATACCACATTTAAAAATCGCATCATTAAAGGTGCAATGAGTGAAGCATTGGCCAATACCGCAGGCCAACCCAATCACTTACATTTTGGATTATATGAAGCTTGGGCGAAGGGTGGTTTAGGCTGTGCCATTACGGGTAATGTCATGGTGGATTTTCGTGCTAAAAATGAGCCTGGGGTTGTTGTCGCTGAAACTGAGCGAGATTTAGCACAATTAACACAGTGGGCTGAGCTAGGCAAGAAGCACGGCATGGTGCAATTGGTTCAACTTTCACATCCGGGCCGTCAATGTCCTAAAGGTTTAAATAAGGAAACGGTTGCGCCGTCCGCTGTACCATTTAGTCCGATGCTAGCCACAACGTTTGGAACACCACGCGAACTTCGTGAAGATGAAATTTTAGATATCATTCAGCGTTTTGCACGTGCCGCACACATTTGTGAAAAGGCAGGCTTCGAAGGCGTGCAATTGCATGGTGCGCATGGTTATTTAATTAGTCAGTTCTTGTCGCCACTGACCAATAAACGTCAAGATCAGTGGGGCGGTTCAAATGAAAATCGCATGCGCTTTTTGCTTGAAATCTATAAGGCAGTTCGTGCAGCGACGACCGATGATTTTATCATTTCGGTCAAACTGAATTCTGCTGATTTCCAACGCGGCGGGATTAGCGAAACGGATGTGATTGAGGTCTTTAAGGCAATCGATTCCGCAGGGATTGATATGATTGAAATCTCGGGCGGTTCCTATGAAGCGCCAGCGATGGCGGGTGCTAAAGAAGAAAAACGTAAAGCCAGTACCATTGCTCGTGAAGCGTATTTCCTCGATTTTGCGGACAATATCCGTAAAGAAGTAAAGTGTGCATTGATGGTTACAGGTGGGTTTAGAACCGTCCAAGGTATGAATGCTGCACTCGACAGTGGAGCTTGTGATTTTATTGGTATTGCACGTCCATTCGCTGTTGAAGTCGATTTGGCTGATCGTTTATTGGCGGGGCAGGATGTTCGTTACGGCGTAGACAAAATTAAAACTGGCATACCGATGATTGATAAAATGGCGATTATGGAAATTATTTGGTATGCCGCTCAGTTTAAATCGATTGGTGAAGGAAAACAGCCAAATCCTAAACTTTCACCCTTAAAAGTGTTTTTTAAATATCTTAAAGGAAATTTAACAGCGGTCATTAAAGGGCAAGTCAATTCACGTAAGTCGGCTTAATCAATCATTGAATTTTTAGAATCAGGGCAACCGACATATATTCATGTTATGGTTGCCTTCATTCATATCAATATTGCTTACAATAAAAATGTCTAAAATTTTAATATTAATAGTTATTCTTTGTGGGCTCAGTTCAGCCCTCTATGCCCAATCTGTATTTCAGACGGGGGATATCATTTTTCATATCTCAAAGTCACAACAAAGTTTAAGCATTCAAAAGGCCACACATTCGCCCTATAGTCACATGGGCATGATCGTAAATAAAAATAACCAAACTTGGGTGCTTGAAGCTATTCAGCCTGTGCAATATACCGCTTTAAATCAATGGATCGCGCGTGGGGAGAATGCTCACTATGTGGTGAAAAGGCTCAAACAACCCTTAAATGTGCCGCAGAAAACGAAACTGGTACAAAATGCAGAAAAGTACTTGGGCAAACCCTATGATATTTATTTTGAATGGGATGACCGTGCAATTTACTGTTCTGAAATTGTTTGGAAAGCTTATCAGCATGCTTTAGGAATCGAACTTTCTCCATTACAACAACTTAAACAATTTGATTTAAAACAATATGAAGTGCAGCGCCTAATGCGGCAGCGCTATGGTCAAAATATTCCGCTAAATGAGCAGGTGATTGCCCCTAAGGCCATTTATGATTCAAAACTTTTAAAAGAAATATTTAGAAATTAAGGCAATAAAAAAGCCCAAGTCGCAATGCTTGAGCTTTTTAATGAGTGATTAAAACCAACTCGAATATGGCGTCCCTACGGGGATTCGAACCCCGGTTACCGCCGTGAAAGGGCGATGTCCTAGGCCTCTAGACGATAGGGACATTACAGAAAGCAAATTTTAAAACCGTTTATTTAAGTCTAAGTTTTTAGACTAAATAATGGCGTCCCTACGGGGATTCGAACCCCGGTTACCGCCGTGAAAGGGCGATGTCCTAGGCCTCTAGACGATAGGGACTTAATAAAATGTACTTCTGAAAATTGGCGTCCCTACGGGGATTCGAACCCCGGTTACCGCCGTGAAAGGGCGATGTCCTAGGCCTCTAGACGATAGGGACGTTTCAGAGGTGGGCGTATATTAGGGTGAAAATCGGGGGGTGTCAAACGCTTTTCTATAAATAAATTCAGTTTTTGTTGTTGAGTGCATAAAATTAAAACAATTTGCTAAAAATGTTTGAAAAATACATTATTTATGTCGGTTTTTTCAACACTTGTAAGATTGTAGCAATAACTTCTGGATGCGTTAAATATCCAGCAATATCGTGTGGGTGTTCAATCGATGTCTGAATTTGCTGATTGAAAATGGCGGGTTGAAAATCAAAAGGTGCCTGACTCAGCGGAAAAGCGCTGAGAAAATCATCATGTGAATAAAAGTTTAACCAATCACCTGAAATTGCATCAGGTCGCTGTAAAGGCTGAGGTAAGTGGGCTTGGAGGACACGAAAAGCCAAAGGTGAGCCCAAGGTAATAAAGCGCTGTATGTTGAGTTCAGGATGTAACAGTAAAAAATGATACGCAATCACGCTACCTAGCGAATGTGCAATCAACAGGGTGGGTTTCGTTTGATGTAATTGCTCATGCAGACGAGTATGAACTGCCTGAATAAAGTGTGGATTGGATAAATAGAGATAAGTTTCGACCAAAAATTTATGCAAAAGTGTGGCATGTAATTTTGGGAAATAATTCATTAAAACTGCAAAATCGCGTAGGGCAAGATCTTTGCCAAGTGCAGTGATCGATTTGAATGATTGGCTTAATCCAATAGCATCATTGAGGGTGATGTCAGGTAGATTATTTTGTACAGCGTGATGCTCAAGTACTTTTGGTGATTTTTCTGGGAGTTCAGTGCGATGGATAAACGGAAAATGTGGCCACGTTTGAGGTGTCAAGGTGCTGTCCTGAAGCATATTCTGCAAGTGATAACGCGTGAGTAAGTCCCCATAAAAAGGCATGCGCATATGGTGCTGTATATACGATAAAAAAGTCTCTTGATGGCTTTGCTTTAAGCCTTGAGACAACAGTGCAAGCCAATGTTGTTCGAGTGAACGTGCAGTTTGTTGCTGTTGATTCATGCCATGGATAAAGATGATCTGCATATTGCACCTCATCGACGGACCAGTTTTTATTCTACTTTTATTAAAATATAGCCATAAATAAAGAGCAACCGAAGTTACTCTTTTATCGTGTTTGGTATTACCAACGCAGATCAATCTTTGTTGTGATACAAGGTGTAGTAGCTGATATAACACGCCACAATGAAGATCATACAGCAGATAAAGCCAGTCAACATTTCTGGGTCAAATACCATACTAATACAGGTAATCAGACAGAATACAAAACCGAGTATCGGCACGATTGGGAAGAGTGGTGCAGCAAAAGCTAAATCTTTTGCAGTTTTGCCTTCTTTATACCACTGACGACGGAAGTTGAATTGGCTTAAACAAATACTCATCCATACCACCACCATGGTAAATGCCGCGACACCTAACAAGTTTTTGAAGATGGTTTCTGGTGCAAATTGCTCAGAAAGTAAGCCCGGCATACCACCGATCATGGTCACAATTACTGCAACATAAGGAATACCACGCGAGTTCACTTTAGAGAACACTGCAGGTAATTGCTTACTATAGGACAATGACCACATCATTCGAGATGCAGCAAATAAACCTGAGTTTGCAGCAGAAAGTAGGGCTGTGATAATCACAAAGCGGATGATGTCTTCTGCATAAGGAATACCAATGTGCTGGAATACTGTTACGAAAGGTGAACTACTTACACCTTCGGCAGATAAGCCGGCTTCTTGGTGTGGTAATAATGCAGTAATAACAACAATGGTACCTACAAAGAAAATCAATAAGCGGAAAATCGCCGTGTTAATGGCTTTAGGTACATTTTTCGCTGGATCTTTGGTTTCACCCGCAGCAACACCAATCAGCTCAGTACCAGAGAATGCAAAGTTAACAATCAACATTGTAGCGAAGATTGGGAACAAGCCTTCAGGGAACCATCCTTGTGCAGTGAGGTTGCTAAACAGCGGTGCAGCTTCATAGCCTCGATAGCCTAAAACACCAAAAATGGCCAATAGACCTAAAATAATAAAGGCAACAACGGTAATCACTTTGACTAAGGCTAGCCAAAATTCAGATTCAGCAAACCATTTGGTTGAAATCATATTCAAGCAGAATACAAAAGCACCAAAGATTAAAGTCCACATCCACATAGAGCTGTCTGGGAACCATTCCTGCATTAAAAGTGCAGCAGCGGTAAATTCAGTTCCTAGCGTTACTGACCATGTCAGCCAATACAGCCAAGTGATGGTATAACCCGTACCCGGTCCGATATAGCGTTTAGCATAAGCGCCAAATGAACCAGATTCTGGCATATGTACAGCGAGCTCGCCTAAGCAAAGCATCACCATATAGGCGATAATACCGCCTAAAAAATACGAAATAATGGCACCTACAGGCCCCGTTTGTGCAATGACTTCACCCGAACCAAGAAATAAACCAGTACCGATTGCGCCGCCAAGCGAAATCATCACCAGATGTCGAGTACTCATAGCGCGTTTTAACGGCGAAGAATTGCCCTGATGCGAAGCATCATTCGGAGAATGTGATGACTGCATAGAGAAAAAGGAGAATCAAATAATGAAGCGAGTAATTGTAGAGAAGAATGCAATGATGATGCAATCAATTAATATAAATTATAGATAAATAAACTTTAAGTTTGTCAGAGCTGACAGAAGAATTGGCGTCCCTACGGGGATTCGAACCCCGGTTACCGCCGTGAAAGGGCGATGTCCTAGGCCTCTAGACGATAGGGACGTTTTGAGGTGGGTGTATAGTACATAGCCCATCTATATTTGTCAAAATAGAGTTTCATTGTTATATTCTAAATGTATATAAATGAAACAAAAACAGAATTTTTTTAATGAAAAATAATTTTAATGAGTTTATTTCTGGAATTTTATTTGAAATCAATCAATTTAATGTGGGCAAAGTCCATGAAAGATTCTATATAGTTTTATTGAATTATTTGCATTGGTTTGAAATTTATACAAATAATTTTTCTTCGTATATTAGTAAATCAGAGTTTGAAAGAATTATTGATGAACTTTTATTTAGGGATTTAGATGGGGAAAGTAGAATTACGTATAATCACCTCAAATCTTTAGATGATTCTCATTATTTTTTAGATATCCAGAGCTTTTTTAAATTATATTTAATCTTAAAGGTTCGAAGATATCAGTTGTCTAGTGATGATGTAGAACTTGAAAAATTAGAAAAAAAATTGGATGTATGTTTTGAGCCAATGTTGTGGAGTAAAGACAAACAAAATTTATTGGTTATTAATCGTGATTTTCCTGAATTTAAAAAACAGATGAATTCAAGTCGGGTGCTTTTGCCACTTTCATTAATAGTTTTTAACTTTACTTTTGTTGAATTAATATCTAATACAAGTTTGAGAGTATCTATCCAAATATTTCTAGCAATAGTAGCTGCGTGTCTTTTAGCTAATGTTTCTAAGGGGGGCAAAATCCGAAAAGGACTCATTAGAGTTGAAAGTATGGGATTATATCTTGGTGTTGAGCGAGGATAAAAACTCATTGACGAAAAGCAGTTGAACTATTTCCTTAAATTATAATTTGTACAGTGGTTTTTGTGGATTAAACTGCTCCCACAAATCATTTTTGAATTTATATGGAAACCCTAATTTTTCTCTCATAGAGAAGAGAAATAGTTTCATAAAAAAAGGTGGCTAATGAGCCACCTTAACTATTTTATTTATCGTGATATAACCAATAATAACCTGCATAACACGCTGCCATAAAGATCAGACAGCCAATAAAGCCTGAAAGCATTTCAGGATCTGCAGCCATACTTAAACCTGTTGCGGTACAGCAGACAAAGCCAAGAATTGGAACCAGCGGGAACCATGGTGTACGGAATTTAAGCTCTGAAACGCTATGACCTTGTTTCAGCCATTGGCGACGGAAGTTAAATTGACTCCAGCAAATACTCATCCAGACGATCACCATGGTGAAGGCAGCAACCCCCATCAAGTTCTTGAAGATGACATCTGCGCCAAATTGTTCTGACAATAGGCCTGGTAAACCACCGATCATAGTGACCAATACAGCAATATAAGGCACACCAGTTTTGCTTAATTTGCCGAAAGCACGTGGTAATTGTTTTTGTGCGGACAGCGCCCACATCATACGTGATGCAGCATATAAACCAGAGTTAGCTGTAGACAGTAAAGCCGTAATAATGACGAAACGAATTAAGTCTTCTGCATAGGGAATGCCCATCAGGTTAAATACGGAAACGAAAGGGCTACTGCTTAAGCCGCCATGTCCGCCGACATTTAAACCTGCATCGGTATAGGTCAACAGTGAACTGATGACGATAATAGTGCCGACAAAGAAAATGATTAAGCGCCATACCGCAGCATGAATGGCTTTAGGCACATTCTTTTCAGGGTTTTCAGTTTCACCTGCAGCGATACCAATCATCTCCGTACCATTAAAGGCAAAGTTGACGATCAATAGCGTGGCAAACAGAGGGAACAAACCATTTGGCAGCCAACCATGTTCTGTCAAATTGTGGAACATTGGAGCTGATTCATAGCCTTGGAAAGGCACGAAACCAAAGATGCAGGCAAAACCAAGGATGATGAAAATCAACACTGTTGCAACTTTCACCATTGATAACCAAAATTCTGACTCTGCGAATGCGCGTGTAGAACTTAGATTAGAAATCAGTACACCAGCAGCAAAGATCAGTGTCCATAACCAAATAGAGGTTTGTGGAAACCATTCCTGCATCAAAATAGCCGCCGCAGTAAATTCTGTACCTAAGGTGGCAGACCAGCCCAACCAGTACATCCAAGACACCATATAACCGGTACCCGGGCCAATATAATTTGTCGCAAAAGCACCAAAAGAGCCAGAAACAGGTAAATGTACGGCAAGCTCACCCAAACAGAGCATAACCATGTAGGCGATTAGTCCGCCAATAATGTAGGCAAGTACAGCGCCCAAAGGCCCAGCTTGTGAAATAACTTCACCTGAACCCATAAACAAACCAGTACCAATTGCACCACCAAGTGAGAGCATCACAAGGTGTCGAGTCGTCATCGCACGTTTAAGCGATGGACTTTTACCTTCAGCAGACGAGTGTTGCGAAGGTTCAGAGGGAGATTGCATAGTGAAAAGAAAATTGAATGAAAGGTATATTTTATGATTGAATGCAGTGAAATGATTGATAAATCGAATTTTTCTTATAATGTAATAATACTGATCTAAAATTTAAATCTTTAGCACTGACCATTGGATTAATGGTCAGGAGTTTGATACTCAGCTTCAGAAGTTGCAGGTACTTGAGTTTGTTCAGCTACAGGGGCTTTGTTGTCATCGCGGCTCACAATATACAGATAGAGTGCAGATGGAAATAAGATGGCTAAAACCAAGAGCAACTTTTTAAACATAGGGTGTTCTTACATCAAAATAGATCAAGCTGAAGTATAAACAAAACCAGTCAGGCTGTAATTAATTAAAGTTTACGGTTTTTCTGTTCTAGATTGGATAGGATGACTTGGTAAATGTCAGGGTAGTGTTGTTTAAAGTTCCGTTGTTGCATGATCGTAATGGTTGAGGCATTTGGCTCTACACCCAGTTTTAAAATTTTTTGGGTTAAAGCGAGCTGTGGGGAGCGACCATCAAAATGTGTATTCAGTAAGTTACTATCGGTATATTTTACTGTGAGTCCGATATTCAGGAGATAATCGAAAACATCAGGCAAACCAAAACCGGCAGCTTTGTAGAGTAAATTATATGTTTCTGCACGATAGCCACGGCCGTATGTTTGATGTGTTTTTAATAATCCTAATGCATTATAAAATTCTAATTTAGCAATAATTTCTTGTTCATTAATAGAACCATCGCCATTTTTTAAAATCCTATTGATGGTGTTAAAAGTCACATCGTTTGAGCTGGGTTTGCAATCAGCAGCAATCAGTCGCTTGATATCTTGAAGTGGAAGTATAAGATGTGCTGTGTCACACATTTTTTTAATTTCTTTATTTTTCATTTTACTGCTTTGAATATTTTTATTTTCAAATTCCTGCACTATGGCTGACCAACCATATATGTTTATAAATTTATAATAACGAGATGCATCATTTGTCATCCCTTTGATCTTTTTAAAGTCGTGAATGTTTTTCACTGATGGTGCATTGGTAGCGTGATTTTGTGGCACTGGAGCATTTGCAAAGCAATGCATACTCATTAGCAGGAAGCTGGTAATAACGATGTTTTTCATGGTTTGTGTGCTTTTAATAAATTGTAAATGTTAGGATATTTGGTTGAAAAGTCATTCTGTTCTATTTGTTTATAAACGTTACTATTGGGCTCGATTCCTGCATTCAGTAGTTTTTGAACCAAACTCACAGAAGGGTTACGGCCTTTGATATTGTCTAAAATTAAATTACCATCCACGCCCGTGTAATCGACACCAATACTCAGCAAATAATCAGAAATGACTTCAAGTCCCCATCCAATTGCTTGGGCTTGCAAAGAGCTTTTTTCTTCATACGGGCCTAATTTATACGTAACGTGAGTTTGTAAAACATTTTCAGACTTGTAGAGTTTTAATTTTTCAATGATTTCATTTTGATCTATTTTTCCTTCTGCATTGGTTAATGCGCCATTAATAATCATAGAGGATGAACGTCCATTGAGTGGTTTGCAATTTGCTTTAAATAAGCGTTTGGTTTGATCGGCAGTGCTTTGACTCAATGCAATTTCGCAAAGTTTTTCTTTTTCCCCTTTAGGCATTTTGCTTTTTAGGATGGTTCCATTTTCAAAATCACGAACGATTGACTCCCAACCGTATTTGCTTGCTGTTCGGTAATACTGTATTGCTTCTTCGCTCAATTTTTTGGTTTTTTTAGCTTGTATTTGAGTGTCACGATCGTTGGTTTTGGGAGTAGAGGATTCTTGGTCATCATTCAATGCTGTTTGATTTGTATGATTGGCATCGTGCTCAACAGTATTTGAATGATTTATCGGTAGGCTGGCTTCTGGTCTAAAAATGTAGATGAAGATACCGAGAGATACAAGGCACAGGCCAAAGAGTAAGATTATTTTTTTCATGTTTTAGTCTATTTAAAAATGAATCAAGCGCGTTTTGAGGCGCGCTTGATAGGGGAAAGTTTAAAATTTAAATGTGACATCAGCAATGAACTGTCGTCCTATTTCGGAATATAGTTTGCTACCACTTACATAAAGATTATTACGGTTAGTAATATTATTTATTGTTAGTCCTAATATAGCTGAATAATCTTTTGAAATATTCCAGTCATATGTTGTACGCATATCCCATGTAAAACGAGGTTTTACATCTTCTAGTGTGTACGTATCAAGTTTTACACCATTATGAACAACTTTATCCGCAGAACTTGCAGTGAGCATTTGTTCATATGTTCCTTTATAGCTAAAGAAATTAGAAATTTTTACAGGAACACGATCAAAGCCAATATCCCAAGAGACACGTACCGTAAGTGGTTGATTATAATTTGAAGCTGGTCGGTCGCCAAATTCCATGATTTTTCCATCATACGAAATTAGTTTACGAATTTCTTCCTCTTTATAATCACTGGTATAGTCTGGAGTACTACGATAAGAGTCAGTGTAGTTAACTGCTAAAGCCAACTGATGCTCTGTGTTGTAAAGTTTTAATGGGTTTAGGGTATTTATTTCAAAAGTTATCGTGTCATTTTCACCATAACCATTGTTGCCATATTGAAAGTAACGATTAACACCAGTACCAATTTGATCACGTGAAATTTCGTCTTTATATTGGCGATTTACCCATTTTAGACTTAGATTTGTATTTTTAAATTGACTATTGAGTCCAACGACTATTTCATCCGCATAAGGTGTTTTTAAATCTTTTCGCTTTGTATCTACATATGAAGTTTTTTCTTCTTCCTCCCATGCTGAATTTTGATCATTACGCATTAGATAGGCATCTAAAGAAGTTAAATGCTGACGTAAATCAGTCATATAAGTTGGAGCACTGTAGTAACGGTTCCAGCCCGATGTTAGTGTTAATAAATTGTTGCTAAAAGGTTGATAGTTGATACTGCTGCGTGGGGCAAAGTTGAAATTATTATTTGCTTCGTCGTAATCAGCACGGAGACCTAAGCGAGCATTAAAGTTTTTCCAGTGAATATCATCTTGTATATAAAGCGAGGCTTGTTGGTACTGCCCATCAAATGTACCTGCTTTAAATAAGTTACCTCGCTTAAAATACTGACCGTTATATACAGTATTGACTTTATTGTTGATGAATTCGGTGGTTGTATTTTCATCACAAAGCGGATCATTGATTTGGCACTTACCACCTTCTAGGTCATATAAGTTTTGAGAGTTGCCTGAGGTAACACCATAGAAAGTTAAGAAATCTTTCGTTCGTTCCCATTGAACATCGTCATAATGATAGGCAAATCCTGCACTGATCTGATGTTGCGTGTCTGCAAGTTTAAATTGATTAAAAATACCATCAAGTTCGTAGTTGATTGTTGATTGTTTTAAATCAATATTTGCAGCGGATGAGCCTTCCCATACTTTTTCGGTGTTGTTCCAGTCTTTACTTCCTTCAGCATATAGCCAGTTAATTCCTGTATCAGAATCCGTTTCACGTTGGTTGTCGATACTTTGATAATTTAATTTTTGTTTGAGCTTGCCCCAAGCATTTTTATGCTCTATTTCTGCAAAAATTAAAGCAGACTTATTATTGCTAGTAGCGTGTGAATTTCGACGCTTATTCAGATAGGTATTATCTTCTAAGTCACCTAAAGAGAAACCAAATTTCATCTTAGCTTCTTCATTCGGATTTGCGAATAAGGTTGCACCAATATTGGTATTTAATTTCTTTTGGTCGATCTGTTTTGGTGAAGGTAAACCACTTTCTACAGGAATTTTAGAGCCTCGTTGAGAGGCATAAAAATCAATACCATAGACTTCGGAAAGTTTGCTATAGACATTGGCACTAATACCTTGACGGACATATTCTTTTTGGTTTTCTTGTGTTGACTCGCCATCGAATAAGCCTTTATCAGCATCAGTTTTCAAGTGATAACGATTCCAATCACTCTCAGTATAATCATAACTGATACTACCGTGGATTTTACCAATTTCGGTATTAGGAGCGCATGTTTCAGCACTAATTACACCGCCTGCAAAACTACCATATTTTGCACTAACATTACTGTCTAAAACTTCTAGGCTACAAAGTAGGTCGGTATTAATAGCAATACCTTGGGAACCCACATCAGTAATACCGTATTCACCAGCATTTGACCCTGAACCAAGCGGATCAAGAATGTTTGTATTACTTACGCCATTAATAATAAATTTATTTTGGAATGATTGTGCGCCATGAATAGATATTTCATTGGGTTTTAAATTCGCTTGCGTACCTGCAGCCATTTGATCATTTGAAAACTGTACATCCGGATTAACTTTTAAAAAGTCAGTGATGTTTTTAGAGCTATTCGGCGTTTTTTCTAAATCTTCTTTGGTGTAGACGGTTTTACCTACTTCTTGCTTGGCTTTGACTTCAACCTCAATAGGTGTCATCGACACCGTATTGGTTTTGATTTCTTCGGAGATCTGGCTTTCATTTGCATACGTTTGAGATGCTAAAGCAGTCAAAATTGCGATATTAAGGGGAGAATAGGCAAAGCGCATGGCTGTCAACAATTATGCAGATAAAAACGATAGCGATTATCATTAACTTTACAAGAATAATCAATAGAAATGAGAATTATTTGCAATAAGTGTTTTTTTAATACACAGAAATCCAGTCAATGAGAATTAAGATAGAAATAGTGATGATTTAAGAGTATTCATTCGTTATGAATATTAGAAAAAAGAAAAAGCTTGATAAGAAGTATTGGCGTCCCTACGGGGATTCGAACCCCGGTTACCGCCGTGAAAGGGCGATGTCCTAGGCCTCTAGACGATAGGGACGTTTAGAAGATGGCGGTATCTTATTGATCCGCCATCATAGTGTCAAGTAGGTGAGGGCCGAGTTTGTTCAAAATATAACAGAACAGTTCAGCGGTCTTCTGAGTATCGTAAAGTGCAGAGTGTGCTTCTTTACCATCAAACTCAATACCAGCTTGAATACATGATTTTGCCAGCACAGTTTGTCCAAACATTACAGCGCTCAATGTCACTGTATCGAATACGGAAAAACTATGGAAAGGATTTTGATTTTTTGTTCCTGTACGTGCAATAGCTGCCTGTACAAACCCTAAATCAAAATGTGCATTGTGACCAACTAAAACAGCATGAGTGCAGTTTTGTTGACGACGTACTTCATTCACTGACTTAAAAATACGTTTTAATGCTGATTTCTCATCTTCAGCCATGGCCATACGCATCGGATTAAATGGATCTACACCAATAAAATCCAGTGAACGACGGTCAAGGTTGGCACCTTCAAATGGATTGATATGTGCATGGTGGGCTTCACCCGGTACAAAATTACCTTCTGCATCATACACAATAGGAATCGCTGCAATTTCCAGTAAGGCATCGGTCTGTGAATTAAAACCTGCTGTTTCGACATCGACAACAACAGGTAGGAATCCACGGAAACGTTGACCAATGACTGGTCGAGTTTCATCTGTCACACTTTTCTCCATTGGATGGTCTTACCCGCATACAACGGAATAATTTTTTCGCCATCCAAATAGTCTAAACTTTCAGGGATCACTTGATCTTCTTTTACCAAAGTAATGGTATTGGTATTTCGAGGGAGTCCGTAGAAGTCTGCACCAAAATGGCTTGCAAAACCTTCTAAACGGTCGATTTTACCGACTTGATCAAATGCTTGAGCGTATAACTCAATTGCTGTTGGTGCACTATAACATCCTGCACAGCCACATGCATTTTCTTTAGCATTTTTTGAGTGCGGCGCACTGTCTGTACCTAAGAAAAATTTAGGGTTCGCACTGGTCGCGACTTCGAGCAAAGTTTGCTGATGGGTTTGACGTTTTAAAATCGGTAAGCAATAGAAATGCGGTTTAATACCACCCACCAACATATCATTACGGTTAAACAATAAATGTTGCGGTGTGATTGACGCAGCGACATTACGGTCTTGTTCTAATACAAAATGCGCAGCTTCACTTGTGGTGATGTGTTCTAGAACCAATTTTAATTTAGGGAACTGTTTTAACAGTGGAGATAGCACTTCATCAAGGAAACGTTTTTCACGGTCAAAAATATCGACATGGTTATGCGTCACTTCACCATGTAAGAGTAATGGCACTTGGTGTTCTTCGAGTTGCTCAATCACACCATATACTTTACTAATGTCACTGACACCACTGTCCGAGTTCGTGGTTGCACCTGCTGGATAGAGCTTAATGGCATTAACATGCTCAGATTCTTTAATTTTTTTAACTTCACTTGCAGGTGTGTTGTCTGTGAAATAGAGCACCATGCGCGGGTCAAAGTGAACGCCTTCAGGAACATGTGCCATAATACGTTCACGGTATGCATTTGCTTCTTCAACGGTTTTTACCGGTGGTACGGTGTTTGGCATACAAATCGCGCGAGAGAATTGTTGTGCTAAATCAGGAACTGTACGCTTTAGGGCTAGACCGTCACGTAAATGTGCATGCCAATCATCTGGCTGAAGAAGAGTAATCGTATTCACAGCGATTCCAAGCTTGGAAATAAAACAAATGATAATGCAAATAATGTGAAAATGGTAACGAGATTTATGTACAAATGACTGAACAGATATAAATAAAGAATAAAACTGTGGTATTTTTAAATGACTAAAAGAATTAGATAAATGCTTGGAAATGGAATACAAGTATAACCTTGCAAAGTTGCAATACGATAAAGAAAAAATAGAGGAACTGATTACACGGCAAACCCGTCGTGTAGGGGAAATGTTTCCTAAAAAACTGGAAACTCAATTTTGGACTTTAAGCCTCGATCGTGCGCAAACCAACATACGTCATTTTTTTTGGATGGGAGTGTTGATCTACTTTGTGCTCACGATGCTGATCATTCCCGGAGATTACTGGATAATTAATCAACAGCATTTTGTGCATGATTTTATTCGTTGTTTGGTTGGTCAGCTCAATGGTGCGCTGTGTCTTTTGGCTTTATATACCTTTGCCCGTTATGACCGTCTGAAGCCTTATTTTTCACATGCCAGTATGTTTGTAGTGTTTTGGGCTGTTATTTCAATGTCTTGGCTCACCATGACCGTGTATACCGAAGCACTTAAACATCAGGCCATGATGATCCTTTGTATGATTTACATCTTGAGCTATATTTTGACGGGGGTTAAACCAGTCCAAATGTTGATGTCTGGATTGTTGGCTGCTGTGGTCACCATGTTGATGCTTTTTTCATTAGAAGTGAAATTTGATGTGATGGTGTTGGGGCGTGTACTGATTGGAAGCTGTGTATTGGGTTTTGCAATCAGTAAGATGCTCTGTGCGCGTGAACGGATGATATTTTTGAATATGCTGCGCGCGGATATTAGTGAAAAAATCCATCGTATTCATACCACAGAGCTTTTACATTTAAGTCAGCATGATGAATTAACCAAGATTTCAAACCGACGTACTTTTGATGAAATGCTTGATACCTTTTATGAGCAATCTCGACGTAATAACACCTCGCTTGCTATGCTATTTATCGATGTTGATCATTTTAAAAACTATAACGATTTTTACGGTCATCAAAAAGGCGATGATGTAATTTCAACCATTGCCAAAACCATTAAAAATGCCATTCGACATATGGATTTTGTAGCGCGATATGGTGGTGAAGAATTTGTGGTTTTATTGCCTGAAACCGATGCGCATGGTGCTTATGCGGTAGCGTCAAATATTTATAAAGCAATCGATCGTTTAGAAATTCCACATGCCAAATCACAGGTTTCAAATCACGTCACTATTAGTTTGGGTATTACGGTATATCGTGCTGAAAATATGACGAAGGATGAACTGTTAAATATTGCCGATCAGGCGTTGTATCGTGCGAAACAACTCGGACGCAATCAAATTTACTATCAATCGATTCGTTCAGCACATGTGGCTTAATGTTTAATAAAATTGAGAACTTCTCTGAAATCGGCAATAAAAAACCGCGCAAAATGCGCGGTTTTTTTGACTCAACAAATCTTATTTGTTTTTGTCTTTTAATTGAGGCACTGCAGAACCTGTACCTACTGCAAGTAAGCCAGAGTTTGTGTAGATGCCTAATTTAGCGCGAGTATCTGTGATATCGAGGTTACGCATAGTCAATTGACCGATACGGTCAGCAGGACTAAACATAGAGTCACCTTTCTCCATAGTTAAACGCTCAGCTTCATAAGTGAGGTTAGGAGATTCAGTGTTTAGAATAGTGTAGTCATTACCACGACGAAGTTCTAAAGTCACAGTACCAGTGATTGCTTTAGCAACCCAACGCTGCGCAGTTTCACGAAGCATTAATGATTGAGAATCGAACCAACGACCTTGGTAAAGAAGACGACCTAAACGCAGACCGTTAATACGGTATTGTTCGATGGTGTCTTCGTTGTGGATACCAGTCACTAAACGTTCATAAGCAATATGAAGAAGTGCCATACCCGGAGCTTCGTAGATACCACGAGATTTTGCTTCGATGATACGGTTTTCGATTTGGTCAGACATACCTAGACCATGACGACCACCGATACGGTTAGCTTCAAGAATGAACTCAACTGGGTTTTCGATGCGTTTGCCGTTTAATGCAACAGGGAAGCCTTCTTCGAAAGTTACAGAAACTTCTTCAGCTTTAACTTCTACGTCATCTTTCCAGAACGCAACGCCCATGATTGGGTCTACGATTTTGATACCCGCATTAAGGTATTCAAGATCTTTTGCTTCGTGAGTCGCACCTAACATGTTTGAGTCAGTTGAGTACGCTTTCTCTTTTGACATTTTGTAGTCAAAACCATTGTCGATCAGGAACTGTGACATTTCTGCACGGCCGCCTAGCTCGTCAATGAAAGTTTGGTCTAACCAAGGTTTGTAAATTTTAAGTGCTGGGTTAGTCAACAGACCATAACGATAGAAACGTTCAATGTCGTTACCTTTATAAGTCGAACCGTCACCCCAGATGTTTACGTCATCTTCTTTCATTGCGGTTACAAGCATCGTACCTGTAACTGCACGACCAAGAGGAGTCGTGTTGAAATAAGGCATACCACCAGTTGAAATGTGGAAAGCGCCACATTGAATAGCCGCAATACCTTCTAAAGCAAGTTGTAAACGACAATCAACTAAGCGAGCTTTAACTGCGCCATACGCTTCCGCTTTTTTTGGAATCGCATCGTAGTCGTCTTCATCAGGTTGACCTAAGTTTGCTGTGTAAGCATAAGGTTCCGCACCTTTTTGTTTCATCCACAAAAGCGCAGCTGAAGTATCTAGACCACCAGAGAAGGCAATACCAACTTTTTTGCCAACTGGGACATTCTGCAAGATAGTTGCATTATCAGTCATTGTTAATCCTAACGATATAAATATAGGCACCGAGAATGGGTGGCCTGAAAGAATACATATATGTGCGCGATTGTAGCACTTTTCTGCACGGTTTTTCTAAAAAATCATGAGATACAAGCGATGAGGTAGAAAAAAATGATCGTTGAAATCTATTGATGAATACTTCATCCAGTTTTTGCGGGCGGAAAAGGCATTTTCTGAATGGAATAGGATGCAAATATAAATAAATCTATTTGATTTAAATAAATGGTAATACCAATATTGAGTTTATTTGGTTTTTATCCTTTTCGTTGAAATGAGACTGAAGTCAAACAAAGCTTGGTTATTAGACTAAAGTATATTTTATAAAGTTTATTCATAAATAATAAATATAAAACATATATTTAAAAAAGGATTGTTAAAAATTTAAACTGGAAAATAATGTTTTCGCATTGAATATTGGTCATACCAAAAATAAGAAAAGCTTGAATGGTTGAGTAGAAATAATTAAAAATTGCGGAGTATTTCAGCAATAGTATGAGTTTTTATGTCTTTAATATTTATATTGGTAATACCAATATGAAAAGACCACATGCTGATATTGCTCAATAATTAAATCTTAGTAAGCATTTCAAGGAGATGACAATGCTTCAATGGCAGCAAATATATGACCCAATGGGGAATATATGGATATCAAGTTTAATTGCGCTCATTCCGATTATCTTTTTTTTCTTGGCGCTTGCTGTATTTCGTTTAAAAGGCAGTGTGGCAGGTACGATCACCGTTGTACTGGCACTTTTGGTGTCTTTATTTGCCTATGACATGCCTGCGCTTATGGCATTGGCTTCGATGGTCTACGGTTTCTTCTATGGTTTATGGCCGATTGCATGGATCATTATTGGTGCGGTGTTCCTGTATAAAATTTCAGTCAAAACAGGGCAGTTTGACATCATCCGTTCTTCGATTCTTTCCATTACTGAAGATCAACGATTACAGATGCTGTTAGTTGGCTTTGCTTTCGGTACTTTCCTCGAAGGTGCGGCGGGCTTTGGTGCCCCTGTGGCGATTACTGCAGCACTATTGGTAGGTTTAGGCTTTAAGCCTTTATATGCGGCAGGTCTTTGTCTGATCGTCAATACTGCGCCAGTGGCTTTTGGTGCGATGGGTATTCCAATTATCGTTGCTGGGCAAGTGTCTGGTGTTGATACGATGGAAATCAGTCAGATGGTTGGTCGACAGCTGCCATTTATGGTGCCGATTGTACTGTTTTGGATTATGGCGATTATGGATGGCTGGCGCGGTGTGAAGGAAACTTGGCCTGCAGTTGTGGTTGGCGCGAGTAGCTTTGCGATTGCACAGTACCTAACCTCGAACTTTGTCGGTCCTGAATTACCCGATATTACCGCGGCGATTGCCTCTTTAGTGTCATTAACGATTTTATTTAAATATTGGCAGCCTAAACATATTTTCCGCTTTGCAGATCAAGATGCGACGATGAGTGAAGATGTTGCTGCACAAAAACAGCAAAAATATAGCTTAGGTCAAATTGCAAAAGCGTGGTCGCCATTTGCGATCTTAACGGTGATGGTTACGATCTGGAGTATTAAACCGTTTAAGGATTTATTTACCAAAGATGGCGCGCTGCATGACATGGTTATTTCGATCAAAGTGCCATTTTTACATCAATTGGTTCAAAAGATGCCACCTGTCGTACCTGAAATGAAGGACTACGATGCCATCTATAAATTTGATTGGTTTTCGGCAACAGGTACGGCAATTGTCATTGCTGCGATCATTACCATTATTTTCTTAAAAATGAAGCCGAAAGACGCGATAGTGACCTTTGGTGAAACCATTAATGAATTAAAAATTCCAATTTATTCGATTGGGATGGTCTTGGCTTTTGCATTTATAGCCAACTATTCAGGGATGTCGGCAACATTGGCATTGGCACTTGCGCATACAGGTCAAGCCTTTACCTTCTTCTCACCATTTTTAGGATGGCTTGGTGTCTTCCTTACGGGTTCAGATACGTCAGCCAATGCGCTATTTGCTGCATTACAGGCAACTACTGCACAGCAAATTGGTGTGCCAGAAGTATTACTCGTTGCTGCCAATACCAGTGGTGGTGTGACTGGAAAAATGATTTCACCCCAATCCATTGCAATTGCATGTGCGGCAGTTGGCTTAGTAGGTAAAGAGTCTGATTTATTCCGTTTTACCGTAAAACACAGTATAACGTTCACAATCATGATGGGGATTTTAATCACCCTACAAGCTTATGTGTTCCCTTGGATGATTCCATAACACGCATTGTGTAACAACGTTAAGGAAAGCAGATGAAAGTCTCTGATAAAACTGTTCAAAGTCTTCGTGTATTGATTGAAGAAAGCAATATGCAAGTTGGAGATCGTCTGCCTGCTGAACGGAAACTGTGTGAACAACTTGGCGTCTCACGCACTTCTTTACGCGAAGCGATTTCTCAATTGACCAGCATGGGCGTGTTGGTCAGTAAAGTCGGTGCGGGGACTTTTTTAAAGCAATTACCAGCGACATGGTCGAGTTATCAAATTGTGCAGCCCATTAGCAGTTTGATTAGTGAAGACCCTGCCTACCGTTTTGATGTGCAAGAGGCGCGCATTATTTTGGAAGGTGGTACTGCTTGGTATGCGGCACAACGTGCTACAGCAGAGGACTTGGCACATATCCGACATTATTATGATCAGATCAATCATTTTCAGGCCTTAGGCAATGACGATGAAGCAGCGCGTGCAGATGCCAAATTTCATTTAGCAATTGCTGAAGCTTCACACAATTTAGTGTTGATTCAGATGATGCGTGGTCTATTTGATCTGTTGCAATTTAATGTCGTTTTAGGTCGTCGAAAAGTTTATAGCGAAGCACACCGATTTGATCAATTGCATGATCAGCATTTTCAAGTCATGAATGCAATTGAACGTCGTGATCCTGAAGCTGCACGTAAAGCAGTCTGTGGACACATTGAGTTTGTAGTACAACAGGTGCGTATGATTGATGAAGAAGAAGCTCGACGTCAGCGTGCCAGTCGATTAAACAGGATATAAGCATGATTATTTCTTCTGCCAATGACTACCGTGAAGCGGCACGTCGTCGTTTACCGCCATTTTTATTTCATTACATCGATGGCGGGGCGTATGCCGAATATACCTTAAAGCGTAATGTAGAAGATTTATCAAAAATAGCGTTGCGTCAACGTGTGCTGAATGACATGTCACAGCTGAGTCTAGAAACCCAACTGTTTAATGAAACCTTATCGATGCCTGTGGCTCTATCACCTGTGGGTTTAACAGGGATGTATGCACGTCGTGGTGAAGTTCAAGCAGCCGTTGCCGCAGATAAAAAGGGCATTCCATTTACGCTGTCTACCGTTTCAGTTTGTCCAATTGAAGAAGTGGCGCCAGCGATTCAGCGTCCCATGTGGTTTCAGTTATATGTGCTACGTGACCGTGGCTTTATGAAAAATGCCTTAGAACGTGCCAAAGCAGCAGGCTGTTCAACTCTGGTGTTTACCGTGGATATGCCTGTTCCGGGCGCACGTTACCGTGATGCACACTCGGGGATGAGCGGCCCAAATGCTGCCATGCGCCGTTATATGCAGTCGTGTTTCCACCCACACTGGGCGTGGAATGTGGGTTTATTAGGTCGTCCGCATGACTTAGGGAATATTTCTAAATACTTGGGCAAACCAACAGGTTTGGAAGATTATATCGGCTGGTTGGGCAATAACTTTGACCCATCAATTTCATGGAAAGACCTTGAGTGGATTCGTGAATTTTGGGATGGCCCGATGGTCATTAAAGGCATACTTGACCCTGAAGATGCCAAAGATGCAGTGCGTTTTGGTGCAGATGGCATTGTGGTGTCAAACCATGGTGGCCGTCAGCTCGATGGGGTTTTATCATCAGCGCGTGCATTACCGCCAATTGCAGATGCAGTAAAAGGCGATATTAAAATTCTTGCTGACTCAGGTATTCGAAATGGTTTAGATGTGGTGCGTATGCTGGCTTTGGGTGCAGATACCTGTATGCTCGGTCGCGCATTTGTTTATGCACTCGGTGCAGCAGGTGGTGAGGGTGTTTCCAATCTTCTAGAACTGATTGATAAAGAAATGCGTGTTGCGATGACCTTAACTGGTGCAAAAACCATTGCGGATATTACATCTGATTGTTTGGTGAAGTTAGAGAAAGAGTTGGCTGGGTGATTTTTTGAATAGATCTCTTGGGAAAGTTATTCGTCATCAAAAAAATTAACAATGAAAGTTCCCTCTCCTTGAAGGAGAGGGTTAGGGAGAGTTATTTATTGAATAATTCTCCTAACCCTCTTGCGTAGCATTGCTACTCATCCCAAAGGGAGAAGGGATATTCATTATAGATTTTAATAACAATGACTAAAAACTTTTGATATGTGCAAATAAACCTACGTTGTTTAAATTATTTAAATCAATATTTTTTCATTGCACAACAATGCAATTCCTCTTTAGCGAGGAGAGAAAAAATTGAAAATTGAAAATGGAAAATTCTACGAGCATGCAAACTCAATCATCACAAACCATTCAAAACTTTATCAACATCGTAGGTAAGCAACACGTTTTAACTGAAGATAAAGACACACGTTTATACCGCCAAGGTCGCCGTTACGGTGCAGGAAAAGTATTGGCTGTGGTTACACCGGGCTCTTTGCTTGAGCAATGGCAAGTGCTGCAAGCGGCTGTGGATGCAAATTGTATTGTGATTATGCAAGCCGCTAATACAGGTCTGACAGGTGGTTCAACGCCTTTTGGTGATGACTATGACCGTCCTGTGGTGCTGATAAGTACACGTCGTTTGGTTGGCATCCAAGTGATTAATGAAGGTAAGCAAGTGATTTGTCTACCGGGTGCGACATTAGACAAACTTGAAAAAGATTTGGTGCCATTTAATCGTGAACCACATTCGGTGATTGGTTCTTCATGTATTGGGGCATCGGTTTTGGGCGGCGTGTGCAATAACTCAGGGGGTGCTTTGGTACGCCGCGGTCCTGCCTATACAGAGCTTGCACTGTATGCACAAGTGAATGAGTCAGGTGAGTTAGAGTTGGTCAATCATCTAGGTGTACATCTTGGCAATACGCCTGAAGAAATCCTCACAGCGCTAGAAAATAAAAACTATCAAATCAATGATATTGTGAATAATTCAAGCTGCTGTGCGTCAGATCAACGCTATTCACATGACGTAAAGCAGGTTGATGAAAATACGCCTGCACGTTTTAATGCCGATCCAAGCCGTTTATTTGAAGCATCGGGTTCAGCAGGTAAGGTCTGCGTCTTTGCAGTACGTTTAGATACCTTTGAAAAAATCCCTAGTCAGGTGTTTTATGTAGGGACCAATTCACAAGATGATTTAACCGAAATTCGTCGTTTTCTATTAAAAGATCTTGCACGCCTCCCGATTGCAGGTGAGTACATTCATCGTGTGGCATACGATATTGGGGCTGAATACGGTAAAGATTCTTTTGTATTTATTGAAAAATTCGGCACCGCAAAAGTTCCTGCTGCTTTTTCCATGAAAGATAAAGTCGATGGCTATTTAGAAAAACTGGGTTTGCAAGGTTTATCGGATAAAGTTTTACAACTCGTCACTAAATTTATGCCGAATCATCTGCCAAAACGTATGAATGAATTTCGTGATTTATATGAACATCATTTGATGATTCGTATTGAAAATCAGGATGTTGATCAAGTTAATGCGTATTTGAAAACGTATTTTTTAGATAAAACCTCAGGCAATTATTTTAAATGTACGGATGAAGAAGGTCGTAAGGCATTTTTACATCGCTTTGCGGTGGCGGGTGCTGCCATTCGATATCGTGATACGCATCGTTCTGAAGTGGAAGACATTGTTGCATTGGATATTGCATTACGTCGCAATGATCGTGAATGGGTGGAAACTTTGCCGAAAGCCATGGATGAGCAAATTATCCATAAACTCTATTATGGACATTTTCTTTGTCATGTTTTTCATCAAGATTATATTGTGAAAAAAGGTGTAGACCCTTTGGCAATGGAACATGCAATGTGGCATTTACTCGATGATCGTGGCGCTGAATATCCTGCGGAACACAATGTTGGGCATTTGTATGTGGCCAAGCCTGCATTAAAAAATCATTATCAAAAACTGGATCCAACCAATAGCTTTAATGTCGGGATTGGACAAACCAGTAAGCTGAAACATTGGAAATAATGCTTTATAAAACAACACGCCGTGATGTGATATATCACGGCTTTTTTTTATGGTTCGAGGATTTATATATTAGGAGGTATTGACTATAAATACGAAGAATATTTTCTAAATTGTCATCCCAAAATATAAAAAAACCGCTAAAGTGTTATGCAACAAGTTGCAAAGCCAAAATAAGGATTCAGCATGACAACGACTAGCTATGCAAATATTTTAAAGCCTTTACATTTGGGTTTTACCACGATTAAAAACCGTGTCGTGATGGGGTCCATGCATAGTGGGCTGGAAGATCGTTTTTATAATTATCCTAAGCTTGCGGCTTATTTTGGTGAGCGTGCGAAAGGTGGTGTCGGCCTGATTATTACAGGCGGTATTTCGCCAAACCGTCAAGGTTGGCTGTTACCTGCTGGCGGTACCATGAATACTTTAGGTGATATTGCTCCACATCGCTTGGTGACCCATGCAGTACATAAACATGGTGCCAAAATTTTAATGCAAATCTTGCATGCTGGGCGTTATGGCTATCAGCCTTTTGCAGTGTCAGCAAGTCCGATTAAATCTCCGATTTCACCTTTTAAACCACGTCAATTAACGGACAAACAAATTCTTTCAACCATTGATGATTATGTCAAAACGGCAAGCCTTGCACATAAGGCCGGCTATGATGGTGTTGAAATCATGGGTTCAGAAGGCTACTTGCTGAATCAGTTTTTAAGCCGTCATGTCAACCAACGGACAGACCGTTGGGGCGGTGAAATTGAAAATCGTATGCGCCTTGCGGTTGATATTGTGAAATCGATACGTGCTGAAGTGGGTGAGAAATTTATTATTTGCTTCCGTTTGTCATTGCTCGATTTGGTTCATGATGGGAACACCATGGCAGAAGTCATTACTGTTGCTAAAGCATTGGAAGCAGCAGGTGTGACGTTGCTGAACACGGGGATTGGCTGGCATGAAGCACGTATTCCGACAATTGTGACCTCAGTGCCTCGCGCAGCGTTTGTGGACTATACCGCTGAAGTCAAAAAACATGTTGCGATCCCTGTCATTGCGTCCAACCGTATCAATATGCCAGATACAGCTGAAGAAATTTTAGCTTCAGGCAAGGCAGATATGGTGCAAATGGCGCGTCCATTCTTGGCAGATCCATTTTGGGTAAATAAAACGGCGACCAATCGTGTCGATGAAATCAATACCTGTATTGCCTGTAACCAAGCCTGTTTAGATCATACTTTTAAAAATCAGCGTGCGACGTGTTTGGTCAACCCACGAGCGGCATATGAAACTGAATTGGTTTATTTAAAGACCAAAAAACCGAAGCGCATTGCAGTCGTCGGTGGTGGCGTGGCAGGGATGTCTGCTGCAACGGTTGCAGCAAACCGAGGCCATGAGGTAACTTTATTTGAAGCTGGTGCAGAGGTAGGTGGTCAATTTAATTTGGCAAAAGTCATTCCCGGCAAAGAAGAATTTCATGAAACGATTCGCTACTTTAAAGTTCAAATCGAAAAAACGGGTGTGGATTTGCGTTTAAATACGCGTGTAAACCGTGAACAGCTTGAACGTGAAGGATTTGAGGAAGTTGTTATTGCAACAGGTGTGGTTCCTCGTAGCTTAAAAATTGAAGGTAGTGATGCACCGAATGTCTTGTCTTATGCAGAAGTGCTGAAAGGCGCAGCTGTGGGCAATAAAGTTGCTGTGATTGGTGCAGGCGGCATTGGTTTTGATGTATCTGAATTTTTACTCAAACCACCACATCAGCCACAACCAATGCCTTTAGCGGATTGGCAGCGGGAGTGGGGTGTTGATCCAAATCCAAACTACATAACAGAAGGTGGTATGCAGGCTGCTGAGCTCGAACCTCCTGTTCGTGAAATCTACTTATTACAACGTAAAACAACTGCAATTGGTGCTGGGTTAGGCAAAACATCAGGCTGGGTACATCGTGCACAATTAAAGAAAAATGCGGTTCGTATGCTGCGTGGTGTTCAATACAAAGCCATTACTGATGAAGGTCTTTGGGTTGAATATGAAGGGCATGATCAATTATTACGTGTAGATACGATTGTCGTTTGTGCAGGTCAGGAATCGGTAAAGCATTTGATGCCAGAACAGGGTGAGAAAACCCTTGCCAATTACCATATTATTGGTGGTGCAAAACTAGCAGCAGAGTTAGATGCAAAACGCGCAATACGTGAAGGTGCGGAGCTTGCAGCTAAACTTTAAGGATTTGGCGAAACAATATTCATTTGAAAGGTTTAGTTGTAATTTTTACTTGTCAGATGAGTAAAACCTCCGTATTATGGCGCACATGGAAGCGTGGCAGAGCGGTTTAATGCACCGGTCTTGAAAACCGACGAGGGCGCGAGTCCTCCGTGAGTTCGAATCTCACCGCTTCCGCCAAATTCAAAAAAGCCCCTGTAGTGATACAGGGGCTTTTTTTTGTTTTAGATTTTAATTTGAGACGGCAACCTTACTTAATAGTATTTTTAAGGACTGTTAAAAATGAATATAAGACTTAAAATTCAGGTCAGATATTAATGCAACGGTTGTCAAAGGTAGAATTAAAAGTAAGAGAAAAGAATGTTTATAGATTGATAGTGTAGAATTTATTTTTAATGGCCTATTTATTTAAATCTTTCACAAGCATTGGGCAGAGCTATGATCGCTTATTTTGAAAAAATATCAATTGTATTTTATTTGATCAATTGTTTTGAAGTGTTAGCAAGGCTTGGCAAGAGAATTGAAAGTGCTATATTTAAATCACGGTAGGTCATAAAACGACGCTACCAATAAGTTGGACGGATCAATGACAGCTCGTTGAGTTTCGTAATATTTTAGTCTTAAGATATTGCAGACAATAAATCAGCACTAGCCTTCCAACATAGAGCCCGCAGCAATGCGGGCTTTTTAATGTCTTTCAAAATGTGAAAATATAGTGTTTTTGTCAAACAATAATTAAATAGTCAACCTATGTTATTGATATATAGTTACTAAAGTAAAATAAGTTTACATTGCCATGAAATCTAACATTTACAAAGCAAGTTGTTGTGTAAAGATGTGATATAAAAAATGCAATTATTAAAACAAGTAGAGACATTACCATGACACAGATAATTGACATAAAGGTAAAGGACCAATTTAGTCAGGTTTATGAAGCACAAGCTTTGGTGCGTAATCCTTCAGAAGAAGATTCAAGAGGGCTGTTTCATCGCATTGAACATATCATTATTGCTGGTGAAATCATCCTACCCAGTATCGAACTACTTTTTGAAAGTCAAAAATCTGACAGTATTTACAAGCTTTTAGAAGCTTAAATTGAATGAATGAAAAACTCACCTTATGGTGAGTTTTTTTTTATTTTAGAGTTAAAAATTTAAGTTGTTTGATCTACTTTAAATTGATTCAAAATATAAGAGAGTAACTGATATCGCGTCATCGGATTGCTTGAAGACAATTCAACGTCTTGTTTACGCACTTGAATTTCTTGAGTTAAAACACCAGCTTGAAAGCGTTGCACGATCATATGATCTTTTGATACATCATGGTCGGTCAGCACCAGTTTTGGTCCAAGGTGCAAATGTCCAATAGCATCTAGACATTGTTCAAGGCTGCTATATAGGTTGAAAAGGATGAGTGCCTGATCATTAGAATAATTGGCTAAGTTCATTTTTATTATCCATGGTCAAAAAATTATTGAGCAGGAATATTGTATACTAATTAAGCAATATTAATCTGTATGGATTATTTTTCATTTAATGTCTATCTAGCTAACTTTGGTTAAATCATTGAGACAGCTTAAATCTTTATGAAAAATAAGTTGGAATTCGCTTTAAATTAAAGAGGCTTGAATACAAGCGGGACATCATAACGGGCAAATTCTTCAATGATACTGCTTAAAACCAATTGAGCTTGTGGCTCAGCTGCTGTAAAGGTGAGTTCTTGGTTCGTTTGGCTGTTGAAGCACTCGACTTGTTCTATACGCCAAATCGTTTCAATGGCTGTATTTTGAATGACCACACGTCGAGGCTGTAATTCATCACTAATTTTTCGTGGCAAGACATAGGTAATGGCCAATTGAACATTAGGCAATTCGTCTTGTGAGGTTAAGAAGGTAAATACCCAATTGCCAATTTTGCTGAGTTGCATAGGATTATCGAAAGAATCAAATTCTAAACAAAACTGTTGTGACATTGACATGCTCAAACGCTAGGAGGTCGGTTTTATTCTTGCGATTTTTTACTGTTGATTGACATTAGGGGAAGGTCGTATAAAACAGTAGTTAAAACCATAAAAGAAATAAGTGAATCAATAAAGTTAATAAAATTCAATTTCTTATATTGATATGTGTGAAAAATAACTCACCTCATTAAGTTGTTTTTTGAATGAGAAGTGAGGAAAAGTCTCTAAGTCAAACCAGTTGTTGCAGATTTTTTATACTGTAATTAATTTGCTGTAATGCATGTTGTAAGAGTTTAGGTTGAATATTGGATTCATTTAGACAGGTTATCCATTGCATCTGACAGGCTTTTAATTCTGCAATGTCCGTGGCCTGTTGAATATTAAGCATTAATTTTTTTGCCATCAGCCCACAATAACGCTGTAAGTAACTGCACATAAAATTCTGTAACTCATCAAAATCATGTTCGATGAAATCAATGATTTGTTCTGCTAATACAGGGTTGTTTGATGTTATGTTTTCAGGTATGGCTTGATTAAATTGATGGGGTATAAAGCCAATTGCATCCATTGGCAGGGAGTCAGTTATTTCGTGCTGTGAATGAGTATGAGGAACTTCCATCGTTGGCATTGAAATTTTATCAAGTGTGACATTTTCTTGCGCTATGCGATCGGATGTCTTTGTTGACGCTATTTTAGGTGTATTAAAAGCAGAAAAATCGGAGTTTTGAAGGCGTTGATGATCATGTGCTGTAATTGGCTGAATCAGCCCAAGATCCATCAGTTGCTCGAGCAATGTCGCTTCAGCAATCCGCTGCTGATAATGCACTGGCATTTGGTTAAAGTCATCACTACCAATTAAGAGTAGCAGACGACGTTGTCTTGCATTTAATGCGAGCTGTCGGTCTTTTAAAGTTTGAAAACCCAGCTCAGTTTTTTGATAGTTGAACATGCCTTAATTCCATAGCTCAAAAGAATTAAGGCAATCCTATGCAGTGATAATGACAGTAATATTAAGAAAATATTAAATAATCAATGATTTATAGAGTGATGACAGCAGAGTTTTCTAAAGCTTTACGCAAATAAGGGTCTAAGTCATCTTGACGTAATAGCCATTGCACATAGTCCGCAGGTAATTCTGCAATTGCGGTACCACGGTGTTTACCAAAATTAATACTGCGTGGAATGCGAGCATCTTCCGAAGCTTCGTATAATTCTTCGATGCTATTGATTTTTAAGTGATGGACGATATGCATCAAAATATTGGCAGTTAAAATGATATCCATATCTGCGCGGTGAGCTTTACGGATCATTTCACGTGCTTTTTCACTGCCTTTGGTGATCATATATATCAAGGCAGAAATATTATGCGCTTCTGCATCAGGCCAAACTCGACGAGCAAGGGCAAGGGTACAAATGGCTTTAATTTTTGAACCATCTACACCGCATTTTTCGAGCGCTCGAATATCGTAGTCGATATTATGCCCAATGATATATGTCGTCTCTGATGGGAGTTCAAAACTGCTGTAGTGGGGCTGACCTTCAAGATCTGATTCTAAAATATGATGTACAGCCATTGCTGCAAAAGAAATTGCTTCATCACAACGATAAAGTTGATCAAAAATTTTAGATTTATCTAGGGTAATTTTGGCATCTGCCACCTGAATTGGAGCATAGGCAATCTCGATGGGTTGTCCATTTAGTGTATGGGTTTCTGTGTCGAGAATGATGGCTTGCATGTCCAGTTCCAGCATGTTGAATAATGTTTATGAATGTACATGATCACATCCACACTGACAAACCCATGCTGTGATTATTTGTAGGAATATTATGAAGATGGCTGCGCAGTGTTTAAATAATCTGCTTTTATCGCATCTGCCGAAATAAAACCTTTACAGCGGGATAAAGCTAAACCATCTTCTAAATCGACTTATTTTAAAGGCTTTTGTCCATCGTGATATCCAAAAATGTCGCTAAGTGGATTAAGCACTAGAATATGTTTACGATCAATGGCATGGTGGTTTTTCGGCTTTACTTTTGTGCATATGTTTGTGTAGTTGGCAGGGGGTGCAGCATTTTTGTTGATTTTACATTTTGCTTTAACCTCCGAAAAATAGCCCAATCTGTATCCAATGATCAGAAATATAAGTTCAGCCATTTTTCTGAGATCGGGGTGGCTGATTTATTTGAATGCTGTTAATCCATATCGAGCTAAAACAAAGTTTTAGTTCTATATTAATTTGATAAATTAAAATAAGAGTAGTTGCTTAAAAATTAGGCTTGAACAAAAGTTTGTTCCATGTATTTAATGATTCATATTCAATGAAAAATTGACTTTAAAACAACAAACAAAAGGATCATGGAATGAAAATGCTGCGTTTAACGGTTTTAGTCAGCAGTATGCTATTTTTAGCAGCCTGCGGTAATGATAGTAATGACCAACAATTTAGTAATCCTGAAACAAATGCTGATCTCAATCAGATCAAAAATCCGGTGGTAACTACAACAGCCTATAGTCAAGACAATATGCCTGCTGTGAGTGCAGACAGCCGATTGATGACCTATAAAATGCTAGGAGTAGATGGCAAAGTTGTTCAAACCACAGCCTTAGTCTTTACCCCAAAAACAGTTGCTCCGGCAGGTGGTTGGAAAATTGTGGCTTGGGCACATGGAACGACCGGTGTGGCTGATAAATGCGCTCCGAGCCGACAAGGTTTGCAAGGCACTGAATATTTATTGCAAATGTTATTGGCAAAGGGTTATGTAGTTGTGGCACCCGATTATGAAGGATTAGGGGAACCTAGTGGACGTGAAAACCATCCTTATCTGAATCTAAAAAGTGAAGCCTTTTCGATTACCGATGCCGTTGTCGCTGCTCGAAGTTACTTAACCAGTCAAGGTAAAACGGTGTCGAAGGATTGGCTTTCGATCGGACATTCTCAAGGTGGTCAAGCCGTATTAGGTGCAGCTGAATTCGCATCGCGTGCTGACTTAAATTATAAGGGAACGATTGCCATAGCACCTGCAAATAATCTTGCGCTCATTCTTGACGCAGGCGAGAAGTTAGCTGTAGGTAAACCTGCAACCGTGCAAAGTATGATTTATGCACCTTTAGACAGTTTTACTGCGCAGATCATTGCGGGTATGCAAGGGCATAAAAACAGTGTGGATTATTCAAAAGTATTTAGTGGACATCTGGCTGCGATTGCACCTCAGGCTGAAACAGTGTGTTCAGGCGAGTTAACCAAGTTAATTCAAGATGACATGCTCAGTTATGCGAGTCAGAACACGACTTTGGATAACTATGGCCGCACGCAGTCTGATTTCTTAACTTTAAAGCCAATCCAAAACTTTATGAGTGAAGGTTCACAGCCTTTAACGACAGCGGTGAAAACGCCGATCATCATTTATCAAGGTAAAGCCGATCAGACTATTCCAGCAGATGCAACTAAATTTATGATTAGCCTTGCTAAGCCGGGAACATCAATTGACTATCGTGAGCAAGCGACAGCAGATCATATTAGTATTTATACCGATAATCTGGCAAATTTTGTGCAAGATGTAGAGACTCTCATGCCAAATCAATAAGTTGATTTGACTTAAATAATGCTCGTGCAGATTCAACACGGGCATTATTTATTTAAAAACAGCACAAACTTCCCTCTCTCATTTCTAAAACTTCATGCTACAATACGCGCCAATCTTAGCACGGCTTAAAAGCCCTAATTTAATAGGACCTCGCTAATGTTTGCCAACACCTCTATTGCTCAATTTGACCCTGAATTAGCTCAAGCGATCTCGAATGAAGATGCTCGCCAAGAAGCGCACATTGAGTTAATCGCTTCAGAAAACTACTGTTCACCTGCAGTAATGGAAGCTCAAGGTTCAAAACTTACTAACAAATATGCAGAAGGCTACCCTGGTAAACGCTACTACGGCGGTTGCGAGTATGTAGACGTGATCGAACAATTGGCCATTGACCGTGCTAAAGAATTGTTTGGTGCTGATTATGCAAACGTTCAACCACACGCTGGCTCACAAGCAAACTCTGCAGTTTACCTTGCGCTACTTAACCCAGGCGATACAGTTTTAGGTATGAGCTTGGCTCACGGTGGTCACTTGACTCACGGTGCTAAAGTTAGTTTCTCTGGTAAAACTTACAACGCAATTCAATACGGTTTGAACCCAGAAACTGGCGAAATCGACTATGAAGAAGTTGAACGTTTAGCTGAAGAACACAAGCCAAAAATGATCGTGGCTGGTTTCTCTGCGTATAGCCAAGTTGTTGATTGGCAACGTTTCCGAGATATCGCGGACAAAGTTGGTGCTTACTTATTCGTAGATATGGCTCACGTAGCTGGTCTAGTTGCTGCTGGTGTTTACCCAAGCCCAGTACAAATTGCTGACGTAACTACAACGACTACACATAAAACACTTCGTGGTCCACGTTCTGGTTTAATTCTTGCGAAAGCAAATGAAGAAATCGAGAAAAAATTACAATCAGCTGTATTCCCTGGTAATCAAGGTGGTCCTTTAGTTCACGCTGTAGCGGCTAAAGCGATCTGCTTCAAAGAAGCAATGGCGCCTGAATATAAAGCTTACCAACAACAAGTTGTTAAGAATGCGCAAGCAATGGCTGAAGTTCTAATCGAACGTGGTTATGATGTTGTTTCTGGCGGTACTAAGAACCATTTGTTCTTATTATCTTTAATTAAACAAGACATTACTGGTAAAGATGCCGATGCTTGGTTAGGTGCTGCTCACATTACTGTGAACAAAAACTCAGTACCAAACGATCCACGTTCTCCATTCGTGACTTCTGGTATCCGTATCGGTACTCCTGCTGTAACAACACGTGGTTTTGGTGAAGCTGAAGTACGTGACCTTGCAGGCTGGATCGCTGACGTTCTAGACAGCAAAGGTGACGAAGCTGTGATTGCTACAGTGAAAGAAAAAGTTGCTGCTGTTTGCGCTAAATTCCCAGTTTACGCAAAATAAGTCTGACTTGAGAAAGCCCCCTCAAGGGGGCTTTTTTTTTATGTCATCAGAAAAATTCAAAAGTTATCTAAACATTTATATTTCTGAGATAACGGAATAAGAGATAACAAAAAATTTGCCCATCGCTATAGATCTGTTGGCAAGGTCGCAAAGGAACTTTATATGAAAAAACCCAATATTATTCTTTCAGAACAAGATTTACATCGCTTAGAAACCATGTTGGAGCATCAGTCTAAGTTGACGCCGACGATGGAGCATTTGGAAGATGAGATGGCGCGCGCTGAAGTGGTTGCTCCACAAGATGTCCCTGCCAATGTGGTGAGTATGAATGCCAAAGTTCTCATTAACATTGCACCTGCGACAGAAGCAACCGAAATTACACTGGTCTATCCACATGATTTTCGTGGCGATAAAGGTCAAGTCAATGTTTTGGCTCCAGTGGGCGCTGCCATTTTAGGTTTGGCTGAAGGGCAGGAAATAGAATGGCCGCAGCCTGATGGTCATACCATGAAAGTCAAAATCATTAAAGTGCTCTATCAACCTGAGCGTGAAGGGAATTATCTATAATTCCGCTGTGATATACAGATAAAATCCGCACACAGAGCCATCGATACCGATGGCTTTTTTATTTTTTCTTTATTGCATTTTTAGATATGAAATGTGCAAATGTTGTTAAGCAGATTTCATTACAACCATAGCAGTTTAACTTGGGAAAACTGTCAAATAATTGACAGAGTCATGGGCACGAAGTCGGCACACTTTATTTCAACAACACCATCGTTGCTTAATAATTTGAAGAATAAGGTAGAGCCCTATGTCACAATTAGAATCGAATCATTACAATCCAGACTATCAATATCAGCATATTGAAGTAAAACCTGTAACCGGTCGTATTGGTGCCGAAATTTCTGGCATTCAATTGTCTGGAAATTTAGACAAAAGCGTGGTCGATGAATTTAATCATGCACTATTAAAATATAAAGTTGTATTTGTGCGTGGACAGCAAGATCTCACAGATTTAGAACAAGAAGCCTTTGCACGACTTTTAGGAAATCCGTTGAATCACCCAAGTGTGCCACTCAAAGATGGTACAGCACATACGTTGTCAATTGACTCACGTGGTGGGCGCGCAGATTCGTGGCATACCGATATTACGTTTTTGCCCAATTATCCTAAAGCCACAATTTTAAGAAATGTAGTTGCACCTGAACATGGTGGCGATACGGTTTGGGCCAATACCGTGACAGCTTATGAAGATTTAAGTCCTGAGCTGCAAAAGTTGGCGGAACAATTACGCGCGGTGCATAGCAACAGTTATGACTATGCGGCGCCGAAAGGTCAGTACAATGAAGAAGGTCGCCATTTATTCCGTACTGCAGTAGAAGTGGAAACTGAGCATCCTTTGGTGCGTGTACATCCTGAAACAGGTGAAAAAAGTTTGGTGTTGGGTCACTTCTTTAAACGCTTCAGTGGATATAGTCCGGCACAGTCACGACGCTTATTTGAACTGTTTCAAGAGCAAATCGTGCAATGGGAAAATATTGTGCGTTGGCGCTGGGCGGTTGGTGATGTTGCGATTTGGGATAATCGTGCAACGCAGCACCGTGCCATCAATGACTATGGTGACGCGCTTCGTATCGCCTCACGTGTCACTATCGAGGGCGATGTGCCTGTCGATGTAAATGGTCAGCCGAGTACTGTGCTGAAAAATATTCAACACACGGACATTTCAAACTTGCGTTCTGAAGCAGGTCGTATTTATGAGAAAGCATCCTAAGTTGCAAGGCTTCAATTAAAACAGCATAAAAATAGATAAATAATGCGAAAAACAATGGTTTTACATTTTTCAGCACTTGCCTAAGATCAATGAGATCTTAGGCATTTTTTTATAGACGTGAGCGATCAAAAGAACACCACCCAACAGCATTTGTTGCAAATTTTGCGTAATGAAGACACCTTTCAGGGCTTTAGCGATGAGACTTTAGAACAGCTTGTGCAACAGGTGAAATATTCACGGTTTCATGCACAGCAACACATCTTAAAACAACAACAAATCGTGCAAGATATTTATATTTTACTTTCAGGTACGCTACAAATTGGTTGGTTGCAAAATAATGGTGAATTGATTGTAAATGACTATATCCGTCGCCAGTCGGTATTTAATTTTGTCGCAGTCTTACAACAAAAGCCGTTGAATTATGATTATTTTGCTGCGACACATGTCGAGGTGGCGTTCATTTCTGGAACAACGTTTTTAGCGGTTTTACAGCGTGATCCGCAGGCGCTTTGGAATGTCGTGCAATCTCTCAGTCGACGCATGTATTTGATGTTTGAGCATAATCGTTATTTGAGAACAGCAACGCTAGAGCAGCGTATCGCAAGACATTTGATTCGACTCTATGAACAATATGGATATCTGCAGGAAATTCCCCTGAAACTCAGTCAGCAGGAATTTGCAGAGTCATTTAATATTTCACGGCAAACGTTGAATAAACATTTACAGCAATTTGTTCAAACACAGGTGATCGCGTGGAATTATGGACAAATCGTGATCTTGGATCTTGATCGTTTAAGGCGAATGAGTGAACTTGATGAATAACTAGATTTTAAATTTGACGAGAAGCCATTATCGCAAATGGCTTCATTAACCTTACCTAGATTAGTGCTTACTGATTTTATCCAAATATCCCATCATAAAAGCAGAAAAAACAAAGGTTAAATGCATGATGATGTACCACATGATTTTGTCATTGGGGATGTTTTTCGCATCCATAAAAATACGCAATAAATGAATCGAAGAAATTGCCACGATTGATGCTGCAACTTTGAGTTTTAATGAATTGGCATCCATGGTGCCGAGCCAGTTCAAGCGATTGGTCGATTCATTTATTTTCAGTTGGGAAACAAAGTTTTCATAGCCTGAAAACATCACCATTACAATCAGTCCGCCGACCATAGTCATATCGACCAAAGAGAGAATGACTAAAATCAGGTCAGCTTCTGAATATTCTAAAATATGCGGAAGGACATGAATGACTTCTTGGAAAAATTTAATCGCGAGCAGTAGCAGTGCAAAGGATAAACCAAAGTACACGGGAGCCAGAATCCAACGTGCTGCATACATTGTGTTATGGAAAAAACGTTCCATTTAAGCCTCTAAAATTATTGATCTAATATTTGGTTCTAAAGTATATGGATTAAATTTTACGATAATTTTGATAATAATTCATGTAGAGTCAGTTGTTTAATTTAAATCTAGATTGAATCTTTGGGTATCTTAAGCTTGAATTCATCTGTGTAGGTCATCATATCCATTCAAATGATGCTGTATGGCTGCTTAGGCGGATCTATAGGCAACGGTTGAATTTAATGACAAATTTGACTGATGAAATAGATGTATTTTTTGCAAAATACTACAAGACTTTTATGGCAAAACTTGTAGTATAAAAATGATTTTATTGAGTTTAATTGGCTATGTCACAAATTGATGTATTGGTGCCGTTAAAGGATATTACGGTAGATCGGGCGGAAGTGCTTTCGATTAAGCGGAATGACCTTGTGCC
Organism: Acinetobacter sp. YH12126; assembly: GCF_013418745.1. Taxonomy (NCBI): domain Bacteria; kingdom Pseudomonadati; phylum Pseudomonadota; class Gammaproteobacteria; order Moraxellales; family Moraxellaceae; genus Acinetobacter; species Acinetobacter sp. YH12126. Next base: position 64,949 of record NZ_VPBM01000020.1, read on the forward strand.
ATTACTGACCGATCAATATCGTCTAAATCATTATGCAGATCAATTAATTCAAGCACAGTCGGTGCTGCTAGACGGTGTTGACCCTCAATTGACGAAACAACTTAGTCAAACCATTGAGCAGTTGATTCAAGCCTTAGCCAATTCAAAAAAATATTTAAAAACACGCAAATTTAATGCCTTGCAAAAATGGTTAGGCATTGATTTAGAGTACGGTTCAGGACAAGTTGAATATTATAAAAATCTAGATCAATTGCTTGATCGGGCAAATCATCTGAGCCAAAAACTACAGTTAGAAATTCAAAAGTCCCAAGCACGTTTTAATCAACTACAAGGCTTACGTGAGCAAATGGCGCGCTATATCGTCGCGGCTGAAGAGTTTTTGGTGGAATACCCACAGTTTGTGAAAAATCAGCATCCGCTTGACAACTTTGCAGAACGTTTATCGAAAAAGGTGAATACGTTGCAAACCTTACAAGCCAGTAATGATATTGCCATTACGCAAATGCAGCTTTCTCAGCAGCTTTCTTTTGGATTATTAGATCGATATAAGGAAGCTCAGCAGGTGTTGATTCCAGCATGGCAATATCATGTGAAACAAAGTCGTCAAAGTAACTCGACAAGTTCATTGGAAAAGCTTGATAATAGCCGTGAAAATTTGATTAAAACTTTAAAAAAATCATTAGAGAATTCCTCTAAGTCTTAGAAATATAAGGTGAGTTATGACCGATTTAGATGCCAAAAATTTACCCGTTGAAGTAAGCAAAGAGTTGACTGAAGAAAAGTTTCAGCAACTCAATTTGCAGGAAATTGGCTTACAAACTTCCGATTTTCACGAAGTCGAAGCTGCACGTAAGGAATTGGCAGATTTAAGTCATAATAGTGTTGCCGAATACGGTAAAAACATTGCCACCAAGACGTCGACCTATACCGATGAATTATTAAATTTGGTGCAAAATAAAGATCTAGATGCGACAGGTCAAAAGCTCAATCAGGTGGTACAAGTCGCACAGCAATTGAATACCACGAGCATTTTAAATAAATCTAAAAGCTCAGGATTTTTTGGTGGTTTACTGAGTAAATTTAAAGGTGCCAAGCAAAGTTTTGATCAGCACTTTAATACCACCAAAGAGCAAATTGATGCGTTGGTTAAAGAAATTGAAACTTCGCAAAATGGCTTAAAAACGCGTGTAAATACCTTAGATAAAATGTTTGAAGGCGTGCAAGACGAATATAAACAATTAGGGGTGTATATCGCCGCAGGTAAGTTGAAAGAGCAAGAAATTCAACAGGAAATTGCAAGCTTAACCACTCAAGTTCAAGATCAAACCACTACGCAAAAAATCTATGACCTCAATCATTTGGCAAATAATCTTGAAAAACGTGTGAGTGATTTACAGATCTTGCAACAGTCTGCGATGCAGACCTTGCCGATGATTCGCATTATTCAATCCAACAATTTGATGTTGGTTGATAAATTTTATGCTATTAAAAATATCACCTTACCGGCTTGGAAAAACCAAATTAGCTTGGCGATTTCATTGCAAGAACAAAAGAACAGCGTGCAATTGGCAAATAGCATTGATGATGCGACCAATGACCTATTAAAACGCAATGCAGATTTGTTGCATCAAAACTCTGTCGATACTGCGAAAGCCAATCAGCGTTCAGTGATTGATATCGAAACACTTGAACATGTGCAAAATACCCTCATTAAAACCGTTAATGATGTGATTCAAATTCAGAAAGAAGGTGTACAAAAGCGTGAAGAAGCGACGACACGTATTCGTGCCTTACAAAACAATTTGAATCATTTAGTGATTGAATCGAGTGGTTCAAACCCTTCTTCATAAGCTGTGAGGGAGGTGAAAATATAATCTGAAGGAGTATGTCTTTGCCTCCCATTGATGAATATGCGCTAAATCCGCAGCAACTGGAAACAGGGCTTCAAACCATTAAGAAGCGTCAACGCAATTTGACGTTATTGACCTTAACCAGTGTTTCTGTACTGATCGTTTCGGCTGTGATGTTGTTTATTCAGCATGATATGGTTTATAGCTTTTTTGGCCTAAGCTCTAGCGTACAGCAATTGCATATACCCATTAGTGCAGGTGATTTGACATATCAACTCGGTGAGTCTTCCGACTATTTTTTAAACTTTTTATCCTTTATTGGTTGGTTATTTCTAAAACTCATCGTTTCATTTATTGGCGCATTTTTCTTGGTTGGTTTTCTAAAAAAAATTCAATTTTTTAGAATTCGATTCCAATCTTTTGTATTGAAATTTGTTGGCTGGATTTTATCGTTTATTGTGCTTTGGTCAGGCTTAACCTATGTGCAATATGACCTTAATCATGATGACCGTGCAGCAGATCAAAAATTGGTACATTATGAAAAAAATATTCAGGAAAGCCAGCTGGCTTTCGAAATGGAAGATGCACAATTGGCAAAACCCGTGCAAGCCTATTTACTTGCACAAGCTGCTTTGATGCATAAGCCTGTAGATCGTGCGACAGCAATTCCTTTGGTGCAATCCTTAATCAATACCGAGCAACAAAATCCAACAAAATTCCGTGAATACGGTTTTCAGCCTGAACAGCTCTGGGCGATGCAAAATCAGCTATTTGATAAAACCATGACACCGATGGCGCAAAGCGTGGAAAAACAAGTTCAGCAAGCCAATGTAGTAGAAGTTGTTGTACGTTGGGTGTTGATCACCGTGATAGTACTCACGCTGGTTTTGAGCTTAATTTTATATCTGCTTTCTCAGCAGTTCAAATCACGGATTATTCGAATTGAGCAGGGACTTCATTAACAAATAGTGGCGTTCTTTTCAGATAAGTAATTTGTCTTCGAATAAAATCCCCATCACATAGTATGGGGATTTTTGATCTTTGGTAGATTAACTTGCGCGATGAAACAGTTGTCGAAGTTCCTGTGTAGAAAAAGTCTGATCATTCACTTCGCCATCCACAAGGTAAAAAGGAATCGGGTGCTGTCCCTTTGATTTTACATACTGTGTAATTTCATGCTGGCGGTCTGCAATATCTTTATGTTGAATTGAGCGCAGTACTTTCGAGCCATCTAAACCAATGCCTTCAATAATGCTTTTTAAAACGTGAATTTCAGCAATATTTTGACCGTGTGCAAATAATGCATGGAATAGGGCTTGAGTCAGGGCATATTGATCCAGAATATTGTCCAAGGCCAATATAGCTTGATGAGCCAGTTGACTGTTTGGCATACGTTTCATGTACTCAATATTGACAATCACATCTTCGCTATAAGCGGCGAACTTCGTCATTTCGAGTTTTCGCTTTGCTGCACTCGCACCATACTTATCGGTTAAATACTGCAGCACATCTAAGCCTTGTTCAGGAATTTCTGGAACGCGTTGAATCGGTAATAGCTCTACACGGGTTGCTGTATGTTCATTCCAGTTTTGTTTTAACTTTTGAAATGCGACATAACTCATGGGATAAACAATATCAAAGACAAATTCAATTTTCATTATTCTGCTCACTATTGATTTTATACATGTAGATCGATGGCTGATTAATGCAAGGGATAGATTGCTGCTGTATCGATGGCTCTTTAAAGCAGTCAAATCATCTGATATTTCATTTGATTTAAAGCCGACTTGCTGAAATGAAACTTAAAGCTTTATAAAGGTTTTGTAATTGATCAGGTCGTGCGTATGTCTTGCATAGGCTTGGTGTAATTTTAATAAAAAAGAAAAAAATGAGGAATTTGTCACTATATATGTGTACGAATAAATCATTTTAATGTTAATATGCGAACATATATTCATGATTTAGAAAGAAATTTAATCATTTAATTTGAAAAACCGATTAATTTTATAAAAACAAACCGTTTCACCTATTTAATGGTTTGTTCTATCATTCTCTCATCAAATAAATTTACTCCTCTGGAGACGTTAGCAATGTTAGATCAAAATACTTCTGCTCAATTAAAAACCTTACTTGAACGCCTTGAAGGCCCGATTGAAATCGTCGCGACTTTAAACGGCACTGACAAATCAGACAAAATTAAAGAATTGGTAACTGAAGTTGCTGCCTTATCTGATTTAGTGACTGCACGTTTTGACGGTAACAACAGCCGTGCGCCAAGCTTTGGTATTGCAAAAGCAGGTGAAACACCACGTGTATTCTTCGCAGGTCTACCGATGGGCCACGAATTCACGTCTTTGATTTTGGCATTGTTACAAACCTCTGGTTATGCACCGAAAGTTTCTGACGAAGTACTGAATACCATTAAAGGTTTAGGTCTTAAAACTGACTTTGATGTGTTTGTATCACTCAGCTGCCATAACTGTCCTGACGTGGTTCAAGCACTTAACTTGATCGCAATTTACAACCCGGGTACAACTGCAACCATGATTGATGGTGCATTCTTCCAAGACGAAGTGGAAGAACGCAAAATCATGGCTGTACCAATGGTATTCCAAGACGGCAACCACATCGGTCAAGGTCGTATGACTTTGGAAGAAATCATTGCTAAATTAGACACCAACTCTGCTGCAAAAGATGCTGAAAAGCTAAATGCCAAAGAAGCATTTGATGTCCTTGTGATTGGTGCTGGCCCTGCAGGTAATACTTCTGCAATCTATGCTGCACGTAAAGGTATCAAAACCGGTATCGTAGCTGAACGCATGGGCGGTCAGGTCATGGATACCATGGACATTGAAAACTTCACGTCGATTCAAAAGACTCAAGGTCCTAAGTTTGCTGCTGAAATGGAAGCACATGTACGTGAGTACGGTGTGGACATCATAAACTTGCAACGTGTATCTGACATCAAAGGTGCAGATGAAACAGCCAATGGCTTGGTTGAAGTGACTTTAGAGAATGGTGCAAAACTTGAATCTAAAACAGTGATTCTTTCAACAGGTGCACGCTGGAGAGAAATGAACGTTCCGGGTGAACAAGAATACCGTACTCGTGGTGTTGCATACTGTCCACACTGTGACGGTCCATTGTTTAAAGGTAAACGTGTTGCAGTGATCGGTGGTGGTAACTCAGGTGTCGAAGCGGCGATTGACCTTGCAGGTATTGTGGAACATGTAACGCTAGTTGAGTTTGATACTAAGCTTCGTGCTGACCAAGTCCTTCAAAACAAGTTAAACAGCTTACCGAATACGACTGTGATCATGAATGCATTGTCTACAGAAGTGGTCGGTGATGGTTCACAAGTGACTGCACTAAACTACAAAGATCGTGCAACAGATGAAATCAAAAGGATAGAATTGGCTGGTATCTTCGTACAAATCGGCTTGTTACCAAACACTGATTTCTTAAAAGAAACAGCAGTAGAACTTTCAAACCGTGGTGAGATCGTAATTAACGAGCGCAACGAAACCAATGTGAAAGGTGTATTTGCTGCCGGTGACTGTACAACAGTACCTTACAAACAAATCATCATTGCAACAGGTGAAGGCGCGAAAGCATCATTATCTGCTTTTGATTACATCATCCGTTCGGGTCAATAAAAGAAAGGCCAGTGTGTTTCGAGAAACACGCTGGCCGCGCTGAATGTTGTCATTAGAATATTATTTTTCTTAATATTCTCGTTTTACAGGAACTTTGGATGCTAACACCGGAGTTCCTTTTTTTTGTCTGCAAAATTAGGATTCAAAAATGTCCCCACACATTTTGAACCCTATTCGTTGCCCAGCTATTTTTGTTTTACAACCTTATTTTTATACTTTCCCCAAGGTTGTTTCTCTATATAAAGTGGATTAAGCAAGTCTTACGCCAATCACACCATGCATTTAAGATTTAAATAAATTCAAACCCTTAAATTTCTCTAATAAATCAGTTTGGCTTTCGATATGCTCCGGATGCGGAATAATGCACTCAATCGGACAAACTGAAACGCAAGTTTGGTGCTCATAGAAACCGACACATTCAGTACAACGTGCGACATCAATTTCATAAATCTTTGAGCCTTCATAAATGGCATCATTGGGACATTCAGGTAGACACATGTCACAATTGATGCATTTATCTGTAATCAACAAAGCCATAAAGCGAACTCAAGCCTGATACGCTAAAGACGAAGCCGAAATATCCACTGTCGAATTGGGTAAGTTACGAATCAGTAAGGCATAGCGCATATCGACATCGGCAGGCGCAGGAATATCCACGATATGACCTGAACCTTTGGCATCCTCAATTAGATTACCTTTTTTATCTTTCATTTCAGTTAAAACGAAGGTGATGTTGCCTGAAGTGGTCATCAGTTCTAAAGAATCACCTACAACAAAACGGTTTTTCACTTCGATTTTAAGAGAATCACCATCGCGTTCTAAAACTTCACCTACAAACTGTTGATGATCGAAACGTGATGAGCCGGTTTCATAGTTTTGATATTCACTATGAACATGGCGGCGTAGAAAACCTTCGGTATAACCACGGTTAGCAAGACCTTCAAGCTGAGACATGAGAGCAGGGTCAAACGGTTTACCAGAAAGGGCATCATCGATGGCTTTACGATAAATTTGAGCGGTACGCGCACAGTAAAAGTAAGACTTGGTACGGCCTTCAATTTTTAAAGAATGAATGCCCATTTTGGTTAAACGGTCTACATGCTGTACAGCACGCAAGTCTTTCGAGTTCATGAAATAAGTGCCATGTTCATCTTCTTCAGCAGCAAACATGTCTTCTTCATTGCGTTGTAATAAAACCGGCTCGCCGAATTGGTGTTGTTCTAGGGCGTGTTGCTCATCGGCATTTTTATTATTGCAGCATGATGATTCTTCAATTTGTGTGACTGGAATAACATCACCAGTTTCATCTTCAACTGCATCGTGAATTTTATAATCCCAACGGCATGCATTGGTACATGCACCTTGGTTTGCATCACGTTTATTCATATAGCCAGAAAGTAAGCAACGACCGGAGTAAGCCATACATAATGCACCATGTACGAAAACTTCAATTTCCATATCAGGTACATTGTGTTTAATTTCTTCAATTTCTTCGATTGATAATTCACGTGACAAAATGACACGTGTCAGTCCCATATTTTTCCAAAATTTAACCGTTGCCCAGTTCACCGCATTGGCTTGTACAGACAAATGAATGGACACTTCTGGAAAATGTTCACGCACCATCATGATTAGACCAGGGTCAGACATGATCAGTGCATCAGGATTCATAGCAACCACAGGTTCAAGGTCACGGATGAAATTTTTCAGTTTTGAGTTATGAGGTTGGATGTTTACCACCACATAAAACTTTTTACCTAAGGCATGAGCTTCTTCAATGCCAATTTTTAAATTGTCATGGTCGAAAGCATTATTGCGCACACGTAAGCTATATCGCGGCTGACCTGCATACACGGCATCTGCGCCATAAGCAAAAGCGTAGCGCATGTTTTTCAATGAGCCAGCAGGTGAGAGGAGTTCGGTTACGTGTTGAATCGTCATGTCAATAAAGGCATAAAAAATTTATGGCTTTATTGTAGTGATCTAAAAAAAGGATTCAACCAAGTATTTTAGTTGGGTTTTCAAGATATTCCGTTTTCCAAATGTTTTAAAATTTGGCAATCATTGATTTGGCTGGTTTCATTACAACTGGCACGGAGCGTACTTAACTGTATTTTAAAATTTTCTAATTCTTTAATTTTTTCAGAAACTTGACGAATGTGATTATCAATTAATTCATTCACGGCATGACAGCTTTGTGTAGGTGATTGCTCAAGTTCAAGCAGGGTTTGAATCTCGGTGAGAGAAATATCGAGGTTTCGACAGCGCTTAATAAAAACCAAACGTTTGTACATTTCTTCATCATAATAGCGATAATTGTTGTCTGCGCGGAAGCTAGGTTTCAGCAGTTTTTTCTTTTCATAAAAGCGAATACTGTCAACGCTTACCCCAGATTTGGTGGACAATTCTTTAATCAAATAATGTTTTTGTACGCTCATGCTTGACCTTGGAGTGAGTCCATAGTTTTGAATAAGAATAATACAAATCCATTGATTTTTAAATTGGAGCACATTTATGGCATGTACATGTAGTCATGAGCCAGCACCAAGCAAACCCAACAGTAAATTTCGTATCGCGCTTTGGATCGCCTTAATCATTAACGCCATGATGTTTTTGGTGGAACTGATTGGCGGGGCTTATGCACATTCTTCTGCGCTTTGGGCGGACTCGCTAGATTTCTTTGGTGATGCCGTAAATTATGGAGTTTCATTAGCCGTGCTTGGCGCCAGTTTATATTGGCGTGCAACAGTTGCCTTGGTTAAAGGTTTTGTTATGGCAGCATTTGGGATCGTGGTGATTGCCAAAGTGCTCTATGCTTATGCCAATGGGATCGCACCTGAACCGATCACTATGGGGTTGATTGGTATCTTGGCTTTAGTCGCTAATGTCATCTGTGCATACGTCTTATATGCCTTCCGTGAAGGTGACTCCAATATGCAATCCGTTTGGCTATGTAGCCGTAATGATGCGATTGGTAATGTCGCAGTGATCTTGGCGGCTGTTGGAGTATTTGGTACAGGCAGTCTATGGCCAGATTTGATCGTGGCCGCAATCATGGCGATTTTAGGTTTAACGGGCGGTTATCAGGTGATTCGAAAAGCACTGCAAGAGCGTAAGCAAAAAGATATTCTGAGTACCCCTTGCTCTTAAATGCTTACTCTTAAATCCACCGTTAATGGCATTCATTTTATCCATGTTTTTAACGCAGATGAATAGACGTTAAATCGCTAGTTGAAATTAAAATAGCAGTCAGTTTTATACGAAATTTTCCTGACTGCTATATCGATAAATCATCTGAAATCAGACTGTATTTAATGGGGTGCTGAGGTTTTATCTACAGACTCCAATTAAGTTATGCTTTACAATAGCGCGCGAAAATCATGTTTAAAAATTAGGTTTTCTACCTTAAAAGCTTTATGTTTAGGCCCCATTGGTGCATCAGGTAAATTAAATGTCGAAAAAGCAAGACATCATTAACGTTGCGCTCCAACTCTTCAATTCTTATAGCTATAACTCGATTGGTATAGATCGAATTATTGGGGAATCGGGCGTTGCTAAAATGACGTTTTATAAATATTTCCCCTCTAAAGCCAAATTAATTGAAGAATGTCTCGTGATTCGAAATCTTAATTTACAGGAATCACTTGAAGCTGCTATTGCAGAATGTGATCCAGAAGACCATCTTTCGCATATTAAAACCATTTTTGCTTGGTACGATGCTTGGTTTCATACCGCCGATTTCAATGGTTGTATGTTTCAAAAAGCAGTAGAAGAAATATCTAAAGTTTATCCGTCTTCATTGCAACCTGCGATCGACTATAAAGAGTGGCTTAAATCAAAACTAAGTACTGCCTTACAAAATCTGGGCATTCAGCAAACTGAACAACTTGCTGCATTTCTGAGTAGTATTTTGGATGGCATGACCATTCAAGCCCAAATTGACCCCAACCAAGTGCATTTAGCAGATTATTGGAAGCGAGTTGAAACCTTAATTCGTTTGGAATTGGCCGCTTAAAATTTGCTTGTAGGCATCTGGGTTTTAAATCTAGAGACGACATATTTGTATTGATTAACAATCAATTTTTTTCACATAACTTAAGATTCTAAGAAAATAAAAAGCGCGATTATTTGGGGTAATCGCGCTTTGCTGACAATTGTGCGTTCAAATCATTCACTTTGTTAGCTTAAGTCAATGATTTGATTTTCGAACGTTTTATACGTTTTCTCTCATTTATATTTTTACCCTCTGAATGCTAAATTCATTCGGTTTTTGCAGCAAAATAGACAGACTTGTCTGTTTTTTTGAATTATAGGGGATCTTAGGTGAATTACAAGACAGGAAAGAAAGGTTTGTGTGTTTTTTAATCTAGCTTAAGTTTAAATTAATCCACTATTTTTAAAGATAATATTAAAAAATTGATCATTAAGCTCGATGTAAATTAGATGATAAAACTATTTTTACATTTATGTGAGTGACGCTACGTGTTGGATGCAAGTGCATGGTCTAAGACCATTTTTTGAATATTTTATATGCAATAAGTATTTAGTGCGTGGGTTCTCAGCTTTTTATTTTTAAGTGAATTTTTTAATCGTGGATTTTACATAACGAAACATCTTCTATGGTTTTAAGCATTAAGTTTATTGATGAATTTGACTAAACTAGCAGCAAAATTATTTCCATGATTACAATTTAGAATTTTTATTATGTTAGGCAAAATATTTGCTGTATTAGAACAATTGGGTCTATCCGCCCAAAAACGTGCCATTCATGTGCAATTTTCCAACCCTGCGTTGAATGACGAGCTTTTTATTCAACGTATTGATGGAGAGCATGTCTTAAACCAAGGCGTGCAAGCGACTTTGATTTGCCTATCTACCAATGCCCTTATTCCACTAAAACAATTTATTGGCGCACAGGTCGCGGTTGATCAAGTGACCGATCAGGGCGAACTCTTCCGTACCACGGGTATTATTACCGAAGCCACCCAAGGGCAGAGTGACGGTTCACTCACGCTGTATAAACTCACTTTAGAAGATGCAACATCGCTGTGGCATAAACGCAGGAACAGCCGTGTGTTTATGAACAAATCGGTGCGTGATGTCAGTGAAACTCTTTTTAAAGAATGGCAAAGCAAAAGTCCGCTTTTTGCTGCCAGTCTAACGCTAGATCTAAGCGGTTTAAGCCAAAACTATGATGTACGACCTTTCATCATGCAGTCGAATGAAAGCGATTATGACTTTTTAACGCGACTTTGGCGCAGTGAAGGCATTAATTGGCTCATCGATGAAGCACAGTTGAAAGTGCCGCATTCCTCAGCGCCAATTGAAAAACAAAAACTCCGCCTGATTGATGACAATAGCCAATATCAAGCGCTCAGCCGTCGTAGTATCCGCTTTCATCGTTCTAGCGCCACTGAAAAACAAGACAGCATCACCAGCTTGATCGGTGAGCGTAGCATTCAACCGACTGCGGTCCATGTGCAGCGCTGGCAAGCCGATGGACTAAACCAAGAAGAAGGCGCAGGCTCAGTTCAAAGTAAACATCAGCATAGCCAAAGCCAAGACAATGCCAGCTTAAGTTTGGAACAAGCATGGCATATCAGCCCTGCATGGATGCAAGACTTAAAAGGTGAAGACCAAGCTACGGCTTCATCCAATAGCCAAATTGAAAAACTGAATCAAAACCTAACGCGCTATCACGAGCTACAATCTAAAAAATTCAGTGCACAATCGACTGTGCGTGATACACAAGTCGGTTATTGGTTTGAACTGAATGAACACCCTGAAATTGATCAACACAGTGGTGCAGACAAACAATTTTTAATCACAGAAAAGAAATTCTATAACCAAAATAACTTACCCAAAGATCTCACTGAACAGGTCAATCAACTGATTGAACAAAGTCAGTGGAACATTAAACCCATCCATGAACAGGCCGAGCGTCAGGCCAATCAGCTCACATTACAACGCCGCAATATTGCGACGGTTCCTGAATATAACCCACTCGAACACCGTCCAAGTACCCATCCGCAACGTGCTAAAGTCGTTGGACCAAGCGGTGAAGAAATACATGTCGATGAATGGGGACGAATCAAAGTCCGCTTCTTATTTACCCGTGGTGATGACCACAGCCATGATGGCGGTGCAGGCAGTAATGACAATGACACAGATTCTGCATGGGTAGATGTGCTTACACCATGGGCAGGTGAAGGTTATGGCGCACGCTTCTTGCCACGCATTAATGAAATCGTGGTCATCGATTTCTTTGACGGCAATATCGACCGACCATTTGTGGTGGGGCGCATACATGAAGCACAGCGCAGTCCGACCCAATTTGATAGTAAAGGTAAACTGCCAGACACCAAAAAACTGGCTGGAATAAAAAGTAAGGAAGTCCAAGGTGAAGGCTTTGGACAACTACGCTTTGATGACACGACTGGACAAATATCGACACAATTACAAAGTACTCATGGTGCCACTCAGCTCAACCTAGGGAACCTCAGTCATCCCAAAGAAACCGCAGAAAGTGAGGGAAGAGGCGAAGGCTTTGAACTGAGAACCGACCAATGGGGTGCAGTGCGTGCAGGACAGGGGCTACTTGTTAGTACACACCCACAACAACAAGCAGCAGCAATGCACCTCGACGCACAAGCGGCGAAAGAACAAATCGAAGCCAACTTAAACAGCAGTAAAGCCTTAAGTGAAGTGGCGAAAAACCAGCAAACTGACCCACTTGAAGTCTTAGATAATTTAAAAAACTTCCTTGGACAAATCGAAAAAGGCAGTAAAGAAAAAGCTGATGCCTTTAAACAAGCCTTGATGATTTTATCTGCACCAAACTCAATTGCTGTGAGTAGTCAGGAAGATATTCATCTTTCAGCAGATGGACAGATCAGCCAAAGTGCAGGCGATAGCATCAACCTCAGTAGCCAAAAATCCTTGATTGCCCATGCACAAAGCAAGATCAGTCTATTTGCAGCACAAGAAGGCTTAAGAGCTTATGCTGGTAAAGGCAAAGTTGAAATCCAAGCGCAAGGAGATGGGGCAGATCTGATTGCCCGAAAAGGTATTCAAATTATTTCCACGGAAGATACAGTCGAAATTAAAGCCAGTAAGAAAATAGTACTGACAGCTGGTGGTAGTCAAATTGAGATTAGCAGTGCAGGGGTATTGCCAACTACTGCTGGAAAATTTGAGGTGAAGGCCGGGCAACATTTATTTTTAAATGGCTCGAAAGTCAATATAAGTCTTCCTTTTTTTCCTCAAAGTGTATGTTGGGAATGCTTGGCAAGAAGAGCGAGTCAACGAGGTGCATTTGTGAATAAAGGGGATGGTCAATAGATGTCGAAAATAATAAAAAATGATTTAAGTCGTTTCTTTGAGCAATTCCCTAGAGAAAACTATTTTATATATGGGGTGATTGATGCTGCACAAGATAGTAGCTTTTTAAAACGTAAGGACATTTTGCAATCACGTAATATATTGGTTGAGGCAGCCGGTGATAAAGCATCGGAGTTATCACCACATTTAATTCAATTGAGTCATAATATAAATAGTTCTGAGTGGGAATATATTAATCATCGGATTGTTGGTACATCACGAATGACTTTAATTGTCACAAGGCTAACTTTCGATGACTTATATGCGCACTTAAGACAATTTATAGATGTTAAGTTTGAGGGGGGACTTGAAATGTATTTGGCATTTTGGGATCCTGCGATACTTGGTACATTAGTAGGGCAAAAAACTGATAAAACTTTATATGTACAACAACAAGTATTATTGGAAGAACAAAAGAAGATTCTTTTAAAGCCAATTTATAGTTGGTGGTATTGGGATCGTATAGGTCAACTACATACAATTATTGGTGATAATAATTGTGAATTACAAATATTTTATGACTGGCGCCAGCCCTTTGAATTTACAATTGAACAAGAAGAACTAATGGTCGAAGCTACTTTTCCTGATCATCTAATTTATTATTTAAAATTAAATAATCCTTTTTTGATAAAGTCATTCAATAATTGGGACTTGTATTTATATGTTATTGAAATGCTTAAAAAGGCTAGAGAATATTCGCTAAATGGCACTAGAGATATTTTAAATTTTATATGTTTGACATTGATTTATAAAGATAAGTTTGAAAGTGATATGTCTTTGCAAAGTGTTCTTTTAAAAGTAAAAAATAAAATCATCAATATGGATCAGGCAATGGAAGAAGCTGAAGATTTGATGCAACTGAGCTAGTGCATTTATAGTGATTTAAATACTATGAATAGTAATAAATTACTAATTTAAAAATTGTATATTTAAAATTAAGGGTAAGTTAATGAATGTTTTTAAAAAAATTGTAATGCTGCCGATTACTATAATGATGGGTCTAGTTGGGTGTAGTACAGGATCCACAAAAACATATGTTTTGACTACAACATCTTATGGTTATGATGCTAATTATATCCCTTATATCGTTGAATTAAATGGAGAGGAGTTAGGTGGAGGTTTAGGTACTGGAACAAAAAGGTCTGCAATAATAACAGGACCACAATACGTAAAATGGGGCGAAGGTAATAGTTCTAAAAAGCATATAGCAATTAATGTCCCAACATTAACTCATGAAAATTTAAAAGGTAAAAAATACTTAGCAGTACATTTATATCCAGATGATAGTGTGGAAATTACAGTTTCAAATGACTTACCTGATGCAACTAAAAAAGGGTTAGTGTGGAGAGCCAAAATAATTGATGAATTGAATGCAAAAGAAAAAAAATAAGGTATGCCCATGTTTAATGAATTACAGAAAATAAAGAATAGTAATCAAGATGTTTCTAATCAGGGTCCTAATGCTAAACAGGATTGTTCTGATGTAGTTAATATTTCGATTTTTTTTGATGGAACTGGAAATAATTTAGAGAATGATGAAAAAATCGCTAAGCTAGCTAATCCTGCCAAATTATGGCGTAGCGCACTATTCTATAGCACTTTTGAAATGCAAAGTATGAAAGCACTTTCAAAACTGAGTCATCCAATTTATATATCGGGTGTAGGTACACCATTTAATGGTGATACTAATAATTGGGTTGATAAGCAAATAGCAAATTCACAAGACACATTTCCTACAGGTGGCGCTACAGGTGTTGGTGGATCAAGGCGCTTAGATTATGGTAAAGACCAGATTAGTGAAACATTAACTAGGGTATTGAAGCAGAAAATTGAACAAGCAGAAGCAAGCCTTAAATCTCAACTTGAGGAACGTAAAAGTGAAGCAGAAGCAAAAATCGAAGCTAATTTACACCAACATCGATTAATTAAAAAAATCAATCTATCAATATTTGGTTTCTCACGCGGAGCTGCATTAGCACGTGTTTTCTCTAATGAAATGATTTGGAATAATGAAAGTAAAGATTTAAGTTTAAATTATAGTCTGGCAGGACAAGCTGAAAAAATCCCTATGGCGATCCAATTTCTTGGATTGTTTGATACTGTAGCTTCATTTGGTTTACCAGCTACGAATATGCCGAATAAGTTGAGCTTTAGAGGGCGGGATATGGTAGTTGATCCTAGGGTTAAAAATTGCTTGCATTTGGTTGCTGGTAATGAATTAAGATTTTCTTTTCCTGTTGATTTAATACGTAAAGATGGCAAATTAGCCAATCCAAAAACGTGGAAAGAAATAGTTTATCCTGGTATGCACTCAGATGTTGGAGGAGGTTATCAGCCAAATTCACAAAATGTAGATAATAATTTCGCAAGAATACCTTTAAAACATATGATGGATGCTGCGGTAGCTGCTAATGTAAAACTTTTTGATTATATAAATTTAGAAAAAGAACAAAATAATATTTTTCGAGAAGACTTTAAAATAGAAGAAAAAACACAACAATTATTTAATTCAGTTAAAAAAGAAGTAGGAGCTTCTACTGGTGTTACAGAACATGATATTCAAAATTATATGAAGTTATATTATGGTTCTTATGGAACGTTACACCGAAGAAGACAAAAACATTTAATTAATGGTGATATTGAGCAAGCAAATGCTTCGCGTTCAGTTAGCCAAATTTCTAGGGAGGAGGATGGTTTTGAGTTTCCAACCGGACCTGCTGATATGGCAACTGAAGTTGAACGTATTAAGTGGACAAAGAACTATACTACATTTAATCAGTCAAATATTACGGGTGTAAAACACCTTTTTAGAATTTTTTATCCTGCATTTAAACTGTATGAAATGCTTGTGCATATTGATGAGTGGGAGTTGGAAAGTTGGGAAAAAGACGTCTCTCAAGAAGCTGTAGATTTTTATTCAAATTATATACATGACTCTAAATATGGGTTTGTGGCAAATGTAGAGCCGTTTAGTTATTTTAGACAGAGAACTGTATATGAGTCTAATCGTAGTTGGAAAGGACGTAGAACTGATAAAAAACTTGGACCTATATATGAACAGATACAAAATGAACCTGAAGAGAAACCCTTAGAAAGCGATTCTATATGCCAAATTTAAAATACCAAGTGGGATGAATTAGCAGTAATAAAAAACGAGGCAAAAGCCTCGTTTTATCTGATTCAAACTAATTATTTTTCAACGAATGCACGCTCGATCACGTAGTCGCCTAGAACTCCCATCTTAGGAGATTCTTTCAGGCCGTGCTGGTCAAGTAGTGCAGCAACGTCGTCTAGGAATGCAGGTGAACCGCAAAGCATTGCGCGGTCAGTTTCAGGGTTGAAACGAGGAAGACCAATTTTTTCGAAAAGTTGACCAGATTCAATGGCAGTAGTTACACGGCCTTGAGTATGGAATTCTTCACGGGTTACTGTAGGGTAATAAACCAATTTTTCTTTCGCGCCTAATTCACCAAAGAATTCGTGGTTAGGAATTTCATCTAAGATTAAATCTTGATAAGCCAATTCCGAAATGAAACGAGTACCATGTACAACGATGATTTTTTCAAAACGTTCGTAAGTTTCAGGGTCACGAATTACAGAAAGGAACGGTGCAAGACCTGTACCTGAAGAAAGTAGGTATAAGTTTTTACCAGGGTTTAAGTCATCTAGAACTAAAGTACCTGTAGGTTTTTTAGACACTAAAATTTCATCGCCAACTTTTACTTTTTGTAAAATAGACGTTAAAGGACCATCTGGAACTTTAATAGAGAAAAACTCTAATTCTTCTTCATAGTTTGCGCTTGCAATAGAATAAGCGCGCATTAAAGGCTTACCATTTACTTCAAGGCCGATCATCACAAATTGACCGTTTTTAAAACGTAACGCAGTATCGCGAGTGGTTTTAAAAGAGAATAAAGTGTCATTCCAATGGTGGACGTGAGTAATCTTTTCGACGTTAAAAGCAGCCATTAAAGGTCTCAATAAAATTATCAAATTAGAACAGCTTACTATTCTAATCTAAAATCATTCTCGATAAACTGAATATATTTAATTGAACTTATCAGAAAAAGTGATTATGTCTGAGCTTAAAATGCCAATTATCGGGTATATGAAATCTCCCTACCGAGAAAAATTTGGTATTCCACGTCAGCCGAATTTGGTGCAAGTCGAATCTTATATTGAAATGGTAGAACCTTATAACGATTTATTGGCTTTCGAAGGGATTGATGATTTTAGTCATCTTTGGCTGATTTGGCAGTTTCATGAAAATAAAAATGCAGATTCGACAAAATTTCGTCCGCAAGTTCGTCCTCCGCGTTTAGGTGGTAATCAAAAAATCGGGGTATTTGCGACACGAAGTATGTATCGACCGTCACCTATGGGCTTGTCGGTTGTGCAGCTCAAAGCTGTAAAAAAAGTCGGTAAATCGGTACGAGTCTATGTGGTCGGTAGTGATTTGTTGGATGTAACACCAATTTTAGATATCAAACCCTATATTCAATATTCAGATGCAGTTATGGATGCGCACAGCGGTTATGCGCAGGATGAGCCAGAAAGAAAATCTGTGATTTGGTCAGAGCACGCTGAGCAACAAAAACAGGTATTTTTGAATAATGGCAATTTAACCGAACAATTAACAGCAGAACTGGAACAAGTATTGAGCTTAGATCCACGTCCTGCTTATCAGCATGATGATGAACGTGTGTATGGCATGTTATTTGGTGGATTGAATGTAAAATTTCAGGTCTGTGATCTACAAATTCTGATTATTGATATATCTCAATAAAAAAAAGGAGCTTTTAGCTCCTTTTTTATTAAATGTGTAAATTATTTATTTGCCGCAAAACTTTGTTTGATCGCGTTTAGAGCAACATCGTTATACATGCTGCAAGAGTTCTCAGCTAATTGTTTAAACTCTAAAAATTGAGTTTTTTGAGTAGGATTAGTTGAAGTATTTATCCAATTATCAATAACCTTAATTAAATCCTGCATATTGTATTCCACTCCTTTAGGAGATAGGTAAGCGTCATAAAAACGATTTTTATATTGAGCTACGCCATATTCACTCTCATCATCAGCTACGGTATAGGCTACAGTATCTTTCATGATGTATTTTTTCGCAGTAATATCTGTACTAAGATCAGCCCACCAGTCAGCTAAAAAACTTTGACTATCACTATCTGAGGAATCTGTTAAATCTAAATACTGTTCACTATTTGATACTTTATTTAATTGTAAACAGCGAGAACCAGCGGGAAACTTAATATTTGAAATAGCTGTTAAGTATTTGAGAGCATCGTTAGAAATATAGTTGCTTGAATCAGTAATATTATTTTTTATGATCCAATAATTATAGGCATCAACTTGAGATGCTAGGATTTCACCTTCAAGATTGAAGGACTTCATTGTTGTCGTAATTTTTAGACCTGATGAATTAATAGAGGAATGAGGACTTAGCGTCCACACATTATTTGCAATGGATATATTGCCATTCAGATAGCCATACAAACTGTGTAGAGATCCTTCATCATACAAGCCATTCGCTGTGACCATAAATGAATCGCTACTTTCTGAAGTATATAGTTTACCATTATCGATAGTTGCAGTATCACTTTCGTATGACAGCACATCACTTTCACTGTCGAGTTCAAAAGTTGACCACTGTTGGAAAGCAGCATTTGGTATCGTTGGATTTTCGCTGGAGTCATTATTAGAGGTTGAGTTTCCACCGCCACCGCCGCAGGCAGTTAAGCTAAGAATAGTCATCGTATAAATTGCTAATATTTTTATTTTCATCATAAATCTTCTTATATCGTAATTATAAAGCCCTGATAGGCAACTTTATTATAGCTTAAATTTATGAATGTTTTCATTAATAACAAAAATAGTATGCTTTCAGAAAACCTATGTGCAAAACACAAATGACACAAGCGTGCCTTTAGAATTTTTTGCTATAGTAGTTTTATGTTTGGGGAACATAGAACAATGACTTTTAATTTTGAAATTGACACTTCTTGGTGTTTAGACCAATTACAAAAAGATGGACGTATTACTGAACGGGACAAAATGCTGATTCAAACCACGCACCGTCAGCGTGAGCAGTTGAAATGGCATCCTTTACAATGGATTGCCAATTTTAATTTAGTCGATCAGAGTCATCCGCAGTCTACCTTAACACTTAATAGACTCTGTCAATGGTTGGCAGAAAAGTCAGGTGTACCGTTTTATATTATCGATCCTTTAAAAGCTGATGTGCCTGCACTGACAGCCATTATGTCGCAGGAATTTGCAGTACGAAATCGCATTTTAGCGGTGGAATTACAAAATGAGCATGTGTTGATTGCAACGGATCAACCTTATAAAAATGAATGGATTGCTAATTTAGAAAGAACGGTATTACCACGCAAGATTCAGCGTGTATTACTCAGTCCAGATCAACTACAGCGATATTTGGTTGAATATTACCAAGTGAGTCGTGCGGTCAGTAATTCGCAAAAATCATCGAGTTATGACCGTGAAAATAAAGGCGTTGAAGCGCTATTACAATTAGGTGATACACAAAATCCAGATGCCAATGATCAGCATATTGTGAAGCTTGTGGATTGGGTCTTACAGTTTGCCTTCGAACAAGGTGCAAGTGATATACACCTCGAGCCGCGTAAAGATACAGGAAAGGTGCGTTTTCGTATCGATGGCGTATTGCATACCATCTACAACATGCCCGCAAATACCCTGACAGCCGTGGTCTCGCGAATTAAGATCTTAGGTCGGATGAATGTGGCTGAAAAACGTAAACCGCAAGATGGACGTTTAAAAACCCGTACACCCAAAGGCCAAGAAACAGAGCTGCGTTTATCGACGTTGCCAACGGCCTTTGGTGAAAAGTTAGTCATGCGTATTTTTGACCCTGAAGTCTTGGTACGTAGTTTCCAACAGCTCGGTTTTGAAGGGCGTCTGTTAGATGATTGGAAGGCCTTAACCAGTCATAGTCACGGTATTATTTTAGTGACTGGTCCGACGGGTTCGGGTAAAACCACCACGTTATATTCATCGCTCAAACAATTGGCAACCGAAGAAGTGAATGTCTGTACCATTGAAGACCCGATTGAGATGTTAGAGCCAAGCTTTAACCAAATGCAGGTGAATACAGGGATTGATCTAGGCTTTGCCGATGGTGTACGGGCGTTAATGCGTCAAGACCCTGACATTATCATGGTCGGGGAGATCCGAGATCATGATACGGCAAATATGGCGATCCAAGCTGCATTAACAGGTCATTTGGTGCTTTCAACTTTACATACCAATGATGCACCATCGAGTTTGACGCGATTACATGATCTGGGGATTCAGCCTTTTTTAACGGCAGCGACCATTTTAGGGGTTTTGGCACAACGTTTGGTTCGTCAACTCTGTCCACATTGTAAGCGTGAGACTTTTATCAATGAACAAGAGTGGAAACATTTGACCTTTGAATATGCGATACAAATGCCTGATTTTGTCTACGAGGCGGTGGGCTGTGATGAATGCCGTCAAACGGGTTATAAAGGCCGTGTGGGAATTTATGAATTTATGCCACTCAGTATTGAAACCAAGCAATTGATTGGTGCCAATGCAGATCTAACCCAACTACGTACACAGGCACGTAAAGAGCATGTCGAGCCATTACGAATTGCAGGTGCGCGTAAAGTACTTGCAGGTGTGACGACTTTAGAAGAAGTTCTGCGTGTCGTACCGCTCAACTAATGGTTCGATCAAATAAATAAAAACGTCTTTGCAGCTTAAGATTCGACTCATCTTGCTTTGTTTAAATAGCGCTATCGAAATAGACAAAGTAAGAGAGATCGAAGATGAAAACATTCACTCAATTGGTATGTGGTTTAGCATTTGCAGGTGTGGCATCGGTTGCAGTCGCGAATACAGCAGTTAATCAAACAGCTGTTGCACCGATGAAAACCACATCAGTGAAACATGCCTTAGGCTTAAAAGATGATAGTAAAGTTCAATTGAAAGGTTATGTTGTGAAATCGATGGGCGATGAAAAATATCAGTTCCGCGATAGCACAGGCAGCATTACAGTGGATATTGATGATCAACTTTGGCAAGGCAAAGCGATTTCAGCTAAAACACCAGTAACGCTCATTGGTGAAATCGACATTGATTACAAACCGACGAAACGCGTTGAAGTTGATGTCGATCAAGTAAGATTTTAATTTAGCCTGTTATTCATTTCAGTGCTGCTCCATAAAAAACCACGGCTTGCTGTGGTTTTTTTATGATTTGAGTAGATATGAGCAAAAGTTCGATACACTGAAGTCGTAACCATAGAAATAGGGTAGGTAAGATGCGAATTTTATTGGCAGAAGATGATGCATCCCAAGCCGACAGTATAAAAACATGGCTTGAAATGGATGGCTACAGTGTCGATTGGGTTGATCGCGGCGATCACGCTATTTTGGCTTTAGAACAACATCAATATGACTGCATACTTTTAGATCGTGGCTTACCAAAAGTAACTGGTGATGAAATTTTAAAACGTATCGTACAGTTGCATCCGCTTACACCAGTTTTATTTATTACTGCTCGGGACAGTATTGCAGATCGTGTTGAAGGTTTAGATCTGGGAGCCCATGATTATTTGGTGAAACCTTTTAGCTTGGAAGAGTTGTCAGCAAGGGTACGTGCCCAATTACGCTTGCATCATCAACAGCGTGATAATTCTCTGACTTTCGGGGATTTAAGTTTAGATGTACAAGCTAAAACGCTGCGTAAAAATGCGGAATTGATTACGCTGACATCGCGTGAATATCAAGTCTTGCATAAGATGTTGTTAAATCCTGAGCATATTATGACGCGTAGCCAACTCGAAGAATCACTCTATGCTTGGGGCGATGAAGTTGAAAGTAATGCGATCGAAGTTTTTATTTACCAATTGCGTAAGAAGATTGGCAGTGATTACATTAAAACCTTAAGGGGCTTGGGTTATCGCATGAATCTTCCTCAACAAAGTTAAGTTTATGAGTGATAAAAAAAGTATTTCCTTACAGTCGCAACTGATTAAAACCTCACTGCTCAGTGCAATTTGGGCGGGAGCAATCTCTCTGTGTCTGATGTTGGGATTTGGTTTGTATCACATCATGAATGTACACGATGCCCTGATGGACGAAGTGGCAGATATGCTTACTGCTACTGATCTAACGCTGAAGCAAGACGAACAAATAGATGAACTAAGTGAAGAGTTTGATATGCAATATCAACTCATGCAAGGGTCGCAAGTCTTAACCACATCGGAACAACACACAGCATTTGAACATCAGCCCAATTTAAAACAAGGGTTGCATTATCAATGGAGAGAAGGCGCGCTTTGGCGTAGCTATGCACTTCAGGACGATGGATTAAGCGTACAAATCATTCAACCGATGAAAACACGGCTGAGGGAAACGCTGCAAAGCGTACTAGGCTATGCAGGGATTCTATTGATTGTCTGGTTGATCCAATGGCTATTACTGCATATTTTGATTAAACGTCAATTGAAAGTTTTACAGCTTTTTTCAAAACAAATCGCTGAAAAAAATGTAGATGACTTACAAGCCATTGTTTTACCTGAACCTGTATTACAGGAACTAGAACCGATCCAAACACAGCTGAATTTTTTATTAAACCGATTAGATCAAGCCTTAGAGGCGGAACAACGCTTTACCTCCGATGCCTCACATGAATTACGCTCACCGCTGTCTGCGATTCAAATGCGACTTCAGGTATTAAAACGAAAATATCCCGACATTCAGCAGGATTTATTGAGCATACAGCACGATGTTAATCGAGGAACACGCGTGTTGGAAAATCTACTAATTTTGGCACGGCTCGACCCGACGCAATCGGAGCAATTAGATAAAAAACAAGACGACTTAGAACAGCTGAGTTTACAAGTCCTTAATGCTTTACAGCCTTTCATTGAAGAAAAGCAGATCGAATTGAAGCTACAGACCCAGTCTGTACAGTTTGCGATGAACGCAGAGTTGATGTTTAGCTGTCTACGCAATTTAGTCGATAACGCTATTCGCTATAGTCCTGAGCAAGGACAGGTAAAGATTGATTTAACGGTAACAGCACAGCAGGCGGTTTGGACGATTGAAAATCAAGGTGCGGGACTGACAGTCGCAGAATTGCAACGCATTGGCGAGCGATTTTACCGTGTATTGGGAACGAAGACGCAAGGTTCAGGTTTAGGTATTTCAATTGCCCAAAAAATTGTACAGTTACATCAAGGCCATTTAAATGTGGATGCATCTGAACTGGGTGGCTTAAAGGTACAACTCACTTTTCCAATCCGTTAAAAACACGATTTGCTCTAAGGAATTTAGCGAAAGAGTGTTGTGAGAGGAAGATAAGTGTTGCGATTTAAATTAAGTTTGAGTAGCTATAAATCTTAATTTAACTAAGTACAAAACTTAAAAAGCAGTAAGCGAATGACTTACTGCTTGTGTCCACGATTATTTTTATTGCGCTGATAATTATTATTTTTATCAGAAATTATTTGGTCAAAATAAGGCGATTATTTCGTGTTAAACGTAGTCGATATTCTTCACCTGCATGCATAATGCGAATTTCACGTCCTAAAGCAAAAAGGTTGTTTGAATGTAGCATTGGCAGTGAGTGGTGTGCTTCATTGCTACGAGTAAAAAGGTTAAATGGTGCGTTCATTCCGTCGACTCCGTGGTGTATTTCTGAATGGTTTAAATGATAATCATTATCGAATAGGCCTGTCAACGGTAATTTTAGGATTTTATAAAAAAGATAAATTTGCTTACACTTAGATATCAATTGGAACAGAGTAGAGAGCAGGGAACTATGTCGAAACCGCAAATCGATGTCGCCATTGCGATTTTATTGCATCAAGACAAAGTACTGGTGGGTTGGCGTGAAGCAAAACAACATCAGGGCAATAAACATGAGTTTCCGGGTGGTAAAGTTGAGCAGGGTGAAAGTCCTGAACAAGCGTGTCGTCGTGAAATTTTTGAAGAAGTTGGAATTGGTTTACATGACTGGCATGCTTTTAATTTTATTCAACATGAATACGATGATGTCATTGTGAAATTACATTTATTTCATGCCATCGTCCCGCATGCGTTGCTGAATGAAATTCAAAAGCCATGGGCCTGGTATTCGCGTCAACAACTCATGAGTTTGAATTTTCCAAAGGCCAATCAAGCTATTTTGCAACGTTTATATTGGCAGCAACAGATCAAAATCACCGCCGATCTACCAACACTTGAAACGCTTCAAGAGACGCTGTTGTATTATTGGCGAGTCGATGCCAGCATAGAAAATGCAGAGGCATTAAATCAATTACCTACCGTGATTTTAAAGCAATTGATAATTAATGAAGATCTATGGTCATTGCTCTCTACAGAGGTGCAAGCACATATTTCGTCATTACATCTTAAACAGCACCAATTGCTGCAAAAAAATAAAGGTGATTTACAGCTTGGGAAGCGCTATATCGCAGCTTGTCATGATCAAGTTTCTGCACTGCATGCGCAAAAAATTGGCTGTGATGCTATTCTTATGAGCCCAGTTCTGGCGACACAAAGTCATCCAGAGGCGCAAGGTATGGGATGGGCGCATTTTTCTGAGATTGCACGAGGCATAGAAATACCTGTTTTTGCTTTAGGTGGCATGCGTCCTGAATTATTGCCTATTTCACAGCAACATCATGCTTATGGGGTGGCAGGTATTCGCTGTTTTTAGAAACTAGAATGTGTATATTGAATTAAAGTCGTATTTGAAAGTCGTTATGTAAAATTCAGTGAAGGTTGGTTAGAAATAGACTTACTATTTGTAAGCTATTTAATGATGTTACGCCCGTAAAAATAATTACGCATTTTTCTCTGTACACGACAAATTTCACAGAACCCTTATCCTATCAGGATTCTGCTTTCTTAAAATTGCCAAAATTTCCTTAAACTCTTCTTTTTTCCCAAAACCAATTAAACGCTGAATCGCCAT
>NZ_VPBM01000021.1:0-86413 GCF_013418745.1 Acinetobacter sp. YH12126
GTTCCATTTTAGAGATTTGTTTAAGATAAGATATAACTCATTGAGATGTGTCATAGTATTCGTCGTTAGAAAACAATTATTGTGACATTATTTCAATGAGTTATCTATTTTTGTCGTGTACAGAGAGGATTTTTAAAAATCGTCCTTTTGATACATATGCGACATACGATCATGTTTGGTTTTTAAATATTGTTCGTTAAAGGGATTTAAACCCACAGTCAGCGGAACACGATCAACGACATTCACGCCTTGCTCTTGGAGCGCTTCAATTTTTAACGGGTTATTGGTAATGAGACGCACAGCCGTAATGTTGAGATGATTCAACATGATAGGGCACATATCATAACGACGTGCATCGGCAGGAAGATCCAATAATAAATTGGCATCCACCGTATCATGGCCTTGATCTTGTAGGGCATAAGCACGGATTTTATTGGTCAAGCCAATACCACGACCTTCTTGGCGTAAATATAAAATCACCCCTTGACCTGCTTCATTAATTAATTTTTGGGTGGCTTGAAGCTGTGGGCCGCAGTCACATTTGAGTGAAGCGAAGGCATCACCGGTGAGGCATTCGGAGTGGATACGAACTAAAACAGGTTCAGTGGGAGCTTGTTCTAGTCCTTTAGAGAGTGCGACGTGTTCTTCACCGGTTTCAGGATCCTGAAAAACCGTAATATTGAATTCACCAAAAGCGGTCGGTAATCTTGACGTTGCGACAAATTCTATAGGCACTGCTTAACCCGTTTATTCGATTATAAATTGGCTAAAGTATAGCGTAATGCTTGGACATTGGTAGAATTGCAACGACGAATTTATGCAGAACATTTTCTTTTTTGTATAAAGCGAACGATAATAGTTGATAAATAGGAAGATTATTCAGGATAATCTGACTCATTCAAAATCTCCCCAACGAGATCATTGCTAAAAATTACATCGCTACAAGTTTGGCTGATTGTAAGGTGATACAATTCGACGATATGATCGAGTTACCCATTTAGACCGAGCTTAGGAATTTGCCAGGCTTTAGAAGGCTTTGCCACATTATGCTGTATAAAGAAATACCATTTCAACGCCCTGTAACACCGTTGCTGGATACGATTAACCATCCTCAACAACTTCGTTTACTCGAGCGCAGCCAATTAGAGCAAGTGGCGGATGAGTTACGTCAATTTATTTTGTATGCGGCCGGACAAAGTGGTGGGCATTTTGGTGCCAATCTTGGGGTGATCGAATTAACCGTGGCATTGCATTACTGTTTTGATACGCCACGTGATCGTCTGATTTGGGATGTGGGTCATCAAGCCTATCCGCATAAAGCCTTAACGGGTCGTCGTGAACAATTAGTGACGATTCGTGCCAAAGATGGTTTGGCTGCGTTTCCTGCCCGTGAAGAATCTGAATTTGACACCTTTGGTGTAGGCCATTCATCAACCGCGATTTCTGCTGGTCTTGGGATGTCATTGGCACGTCGCTTCAAGCAAGATCCCTGTCATGTGGTGGCAATCGTGGGTGATGGCGCGATGACAGCGGGTATGGCTTTTGAAGCAATGAACGATGCGGTGGCACACAATGCTGACCTTATGGTGGTATTGAACGACAACGATATGTCGATCTCATGCAGTACCGGTGGTTTTGCTAAGCATTTGGCTGCGATATGGGAAAGTGGTCAATCGGTGAATATTTCTGAAAATGGCGAAGCCTATATTCAACCACATCCTGAATGGGCGTATAACTCACGCCTACATTGTGCTGCGACCGATGCTGCAGACAACCTATTTAAAGCCATTGGCTTTGACTACTTTGGTCCTTTTGATGGGCACGATGTTGAACAATTAACACATGTGTTTGAAGCCTTAAAAAAACGCAAAGGCCCACGTTTAGTGCATGTCTATACTAAAAAAGGCAAAGGCTTTGCACCTGCCGAAGCAGATCAAATTAAATACCATGCCATCAGTAAACTGAATGCACCTGCTGCTGTGGCAACTGCACCGAAATATTCGGATGTTTTTGGTCAGTGGTTATGTGATGAAGCTGCACAGGATGATCGTTTATTAGCGATTACTCCTGCGATGTGTGAAGGCTCAGGCATGGTGCAATTTGCCAAGCAGTTCCCTGAGCGATTCTTTGATGTTGCCATTGCAGAACAACATGCGGTGACTTTGGCTGCAGGTATGGCCTGTGAAGGGGTAAAACCGGTTGTTGCAATCTATTCAACCTTCTTACAACGTGGTTATGACCAACTGATTCATGACGTTGCTTTGCAAAATCTCGACGTGACATTTGGTATCGACCGTGCAGGTTTGGTTGGTGAAGATGGCCCAACGCATGCCGGTGCTTATGATTATGCCTTTATGCGTACCGTGCCGAACATGGTGATCATGGCGCCGAAAGACGAAAATGAATGTCGTCAAATGTTACATACGGCTTATTTGTATAAAGGCCCAGCGGCAGTACGTTACCCACGAGGTAATGGACTAGGTGTCGAGATTCAGCAAGAGATGACCGAGCTAGAAATTGGCCGTGGTGAAATTCTTATAAGCTTTAATGATCAGCAAGATGCAACAATTTCGATTTTAGCATTTGGTAGCCGTGTTCAGGCAGCGGTTGAGGCGGCTGAAGTATTGGCTGAAAAACTGGATGTTGCCGTTCGTGTGCTAAATATGCGTTTTGTAAAACCATTAGATACACAGTTGATCGATCAAATCGCGGCAAGCACGCAATTGTTTGTGACAGTTGAAGAGCATGCAGTGATGGCGGGTGCGGGTAGTGCGGTAAATGAATATTTAGCGCAGGCTAGTATTGTTAAACCGATGCTGAATTTAGGTTTGTCAGATGAATTTATGCATCAGGCGACACATGCTCAAATGCTACAACAAGCTGGACTAGATGCTGAAGGCATTATCACTTCTGTGACACAAAGCTGGATAAAACATAAGTCAACTGTAGTTTGCTGAATTTCTAATTTTTAGAAACATTTTTTCCCTAAAAGCCCTTATATTTGATAAGATATAAGGGCTTTTATGCATTATTCTTTATCAGTATCTTCAAATTTGTAGTGGGTGTTCAATGGAACCTATGGTGGTTATGGCTGCGCGTGCGGCTCAATTAGTTGGTCAAGAGCTTTTAAAAGCGCATCAAAATCGTCATAAACTCGATCTACAAGTCGAAGAAAAAGGAATTGATGGTCCAGTAACGCGTGTAGACCGTTATTTGGAACAATTGACTATCGATACCCTACGTAAAAGCTATAAAAATCACAGTTTCCTAGGCGAAGAGTTTGGTCTTCAAGAAGGTAAAGGTCATGACGCTGATTGGTGTTGGATCATCGACCCACTTGATGGCACATTAAACTTCGTTAATGGTGTTCCACATTTCTGCATCTCTATCGCAGTTCAACATAAAGGTGTAACTCAGCACGGTGTTATTTATGACCCTGTGAAAGATGAGTTGTTCTCTGCAAGCCGTGGTCGCGGTGCGATGATGAACCAACGCCGTATTCGTGTAAATGTAAAAGACAGCTTAGAAAACACTTTCCTTTCAGTGGGTCATGCGTATCGTAAAATTCGTAATGGCGAAGTGGTTTCTTATGCGAAAAACCATTTCAACTCATTGTTAAATGTGACTGAAGCCGGTGCTCAATACCGTCGTTCAGGTTCTGCTGCTCTTGATCTAGCATATGTTGCTGCAGGTCGTTTCGATGGTTATTTCGAACTTGGTTTGAAACCATGGGACATCGCTGCGGGTGAACTTATTGTAAAAGAAGCGGGTGGTACTGTGGTTGATGCTCGTGGTGGTAACGACTCAATGGACAATGGTCAAGTACTTGCATGTTCTATGAAAATGCTTAAACCACTTATGCAAGCTGTTGTTCCAGCTTGGGGTGAAGCTGCTAAATAATAGAACGCTTAGTTCGAGTTTATTGACAGAATAATGAAATAAAGCCCTCTTTATGAGGGCTTTATTTTTGTCTAATCGGTCAAAAATAAAGGCTTAAACACCTATAATTTAAAGCTTCTTACAAAAAACATTCTGAAGTTGACTAAAACAGGTGACATTTAAAAACTTTCTGCTATAATCCCCGCACGCACTAAATTTCGTTCATTACCTGAACATTCTCTTCTATCATTGTGTATGCGCGTTCCGGTCCAAAGAGAGGACGATATTTCGCGCCCCACCCAATCGCTAAGCGATTCCTTCAGGTTGCGGCTGTAATCATGTGTGCGTTATACACATCGTCGTTCTCGGATCGCCGCTGATTCTATATTTTCAGCGTTTTTTGCTGTGCCGCTTTTTGCCGATGTCCATCTGAATTTATATTTTTAATGGAGCACCCATTTTTGGGGTGAAATACTCTATGAGCAAAACTTTTGCTGATTTTCCTTTACATGAGTCGTTACAACTAGCATTACAAGGTCTAGGTTTTACTACTCCGACTCCAGTGCAAGAACAATCAATTCCAGCTGCATTAGAAGGTAAAGACCTTCTTGTATCAAGCCAAACTGGTTCTGGTAAAACTGCTGCATTCTTACTCCCAACTGTGAATGCTTTGGCTGGTCAAGACACTTTGATGTCTTTCAAAGAGCGTATGAAAGCGGTAACTGCACCGTCTATTCTTGTACTTTGCCCTACACGTGAATTGGCTCAACAGGTTAGCCAAGACGCAATTGCTTTAGTACGTCATATGAAAGGTGTTCGTATTGCTGCAATTATGGGTGGTATGCCTTTCGGTAAACAAATTCAACAGCTTAAAGGTGCACAAGTTGTCGTAGCGACTCCAGGTCGTTTACTTGACTTGGTGAACCGTCGTCAAATTAAACTAGACAACGTTGATGCGTTAATCGTTGACGAAGCTGACCGTATGCTTGACTTAGGTTTCTCTGAAGACCTAGAAGCAATTAGCGACTTGGCTGCTAACCGTAAACAAACATTAATGTTCTCTGCAACATTTGCGCCGCGTATCATTACACTTGCAGAACGCATGATGAATGATCCACAGCGTATTGCGATTGAAACTGGTCACTCTACAAATACTGACATTACTCAGACTCTTCACTGGACTGACGGTTTCGAACACAAGAAAAAACTTTTGACTCACTGGTTATCTGATGAGTCTGTAGATCAAGCAGTTGTATTCGCATCTACTCAAGAAGATACAGATATGTTGGCTGAAGAACTTGCAGAAGCAGGTCACTCAGTTGTCGCTCTTCACGGTGCAATGCCACAAACTGTACGTAACCGTCGTTTACGCAGCATTCGTGAAGGTCGTGCAAAAATCTTAGTTGCGACTGACGTTGCTGCACGTGGTCTAGACGTACCAACTATTTCTCACGTAATTAACTTCGGTCTTCCAATGAAGAACGAAGACTATGTACACCGTATCGGTCGTACAGGTCGTGCGGGCCGTACTGGTAACGCGATTACTTTAGCGACTTACCGTGAACGCGGTAAAATCCGTGCTTTAGAAGACTTCTTGGATGCACGTTTAAATGTGTCTGAAATTGAAGGTCTTGAGCCATCTCCACCTCCTGCACGCGGTAGCCGTGATGGCGGTCGTGGTCGTCGTGATGGTGGTCGCGGTGGTCGTGGTGGCTTCGGTGGCGGTCGTCGTTTTGAAGGTGAATCAAACTTCAAACGTCGTGAAGGCAACCGTGATGGCGAACGTCGTTCATTCGGTGGCGAAGATCGTCCACGTCGCGAATACAACAACGATCGTCCACGTCGTGAAGGTGGTTTCGAAGATCGTCCACGTCGCGAATTTAACAACGATCGTCCACGTCGTGAAGGCGGTTTCGAAGATCGTCCACGTCGTGAATTTAACAACGATCGTCCACGTCGTGAAGGCGGTTTTGAAGATCGTCCACGTCGCGAATTTAACAGCGATCGTCCACGTCGTGAAGGTGGTTTTGACCGTCGTTCTAACGATGACAACCGTGGTAACCGTGTAGATTACAAACCAGCTCGTGAAGGTTATGGCGATCGTCCAAAACGTTCATTTGGTGAAGATCGTCCACGTCGTGAATTCAACGGTGACCGTCCTCAACGTTCATTTGGTGAAGATCGTCCAAAACGTTTCGGCGATGACCGTCCAAAACGTTTCGGTGATGATAAACCACGTGGCGAACGCACTTTCGGTGAAGATCGTCCACGTCGTAAATTCAATGACTAATTGAATTTCGAAAGAAATATCGAAAAAACCGGTGGAAACACTGGTTTTTTTTATGGATTTAAATTAGCTTTTTAATCAGAAAAATGTATACTTGATCAAACTTTATGTGTTTAATGATAATTAATATGAATGGAAACGCGTTGGCAAATATGCGTACAGTGATGATCGAGGTACTTATGCCTTATATCGGTTTGACACTCTTATTGTGTAATATCGTTTACTATATATACAATTATTTTAACTAAATTCTTCTATTGGGTTGAAGACAGCCTCTATAAAATCGCATTAATAATAAAAAACAATTTACCTGATGGAATGCAGGGATATGCGCTCATGCAATGGTAACATTTTAAACTTCAATCCTTTATAGTATGCATGCTGAAAAAAATGCAGGAAAATCCTCAGCTATGAATAATCAAACGTCTTCTCAGACTCAGGCACTGATCGAAGTGAAAAACCTGAGTTTTAAGCGAGGAGAGCGCGTCATTTATGACAATGTCAGTTTAAAAATTCGTCGTGGTCAGATCACTGCAATTATGGGTCCATCTGGTACAGGTAAAACGACTTTACTCCGTTTAATTGGTGGTCAATTGACTCCCGATAATGGAGAAGTGTTGCTTGATGGGCAGGACATTGCACAGATGTCACGTCAGGAACTCTTCGCTGCGCGTGCGCGTATGGGGATGTTGTTTCAGAGCGGTGCATTATTTACCGATATGTCGGTATATGAAAACGTAGCCTTTCCAATTCGTGCCCATACCAAGTTGCCAGAGCATTTGATCGCTGAAATTGTTGCGTTGAAATTAGAGTCTGTTGGTTTACGTGGCGCGGAACAAATGATGCCCTCTGAACTATCGGGTGGTATGAATCGTCGTGTGGCTTTGGCCCGTGCAATTGCACTCGATCCTGAGCTGATCATGTATGACGAACCCTTTGCAGGGCAAGACCCGATTGTGATGGGGGTTTTAACCCGCTTGATTCGTTCGCTACGTGAAGCTTTAGATTTAACCACGATTATTGTTTCGCATGATGTAGCTGAAACTTTATCAATTGCAGATTACATCTACGTCGTGGCTGAAGGAAAAGTGCAGGGCGAGGGAACACCTGAGCAGTTAAAAGCACATGCCTCGCCGTTTGTGAAGCAGTTCTTGACGGGTTCGGTAGAAGGTCCAGTCGATTATCAATTCAGTCATCAGCCCTATTTAAATCATGAGGTTCGTTCATGAATGCTATTGCCGCATTAGGTAGACGCGTCATTGAACGTGTTCGAGGAATCGGCGTAGCAACCATTATGTTGCTGCAGATTCTTTTTTCCATGCCGACTTTACTTGGCGTGAAATTGTTTATTTATCAGATGTACCGTGTTGGTGTGCTCTCATTACTGATTATTGTGGTATCTGGCTTATTTATTGGCTCGGTACTGGGTTTGCAGATGTATAGCATTCTGTCGACCTTTGGTAGTGAAGCGATGCTCGGCACCGCAGTTGCACTGACTTTACTGCGTGAACTTGCACCTGTGGTTGCGGCTTTACTCTTTGCTGGTCGTGCAGGTTCTGCTTTGACAGCTGAAATTGGTTTGATGAAAGCCACTGAGCAGTTGTCGAGTATGGAAATGATCGGGGTCGATCCATTAAAACGAGTGATCTCGCCTAGACTTTGGGCCGGTATTTTTAGCTTACCAATGTTGTCGGTGATTTTCGCTGCGGTCGGCATCATGGGCGGTAAATTGGTGGGTGTTGATTTTCTGGGTGCAGATGAAGGCTCTTATTGGAGTGGCATCGAGAACAGTGTGCAATTCTTTAAAGACGTCTTTAATGGCACCATCATCAAAAGTTTTGTTTTTGCATTAATTTGTACTTGGATTGCGGTCTATCAGGGTTATGCCTGTGTCCCAACTTCAGAAGGTATTGCAACGTCGACCACACGTACTGTCGTGTATTCTTCGTTGTGTGTTTTAGGTTCAGATTTCGTGTTGACTGCGGTCATGTTCGGAGGTATTTAATGAAATCACGTACGAGTGAACTGGCCGTCGGTTTTTTTGTCATTCTGTTTGCTATCACTATTTTCTTCTTGGCTATGCGTGTGAGTGGTTTGGTCGGCAATAACATCGAAGACAGTTATGAATTGACCGCGACATTTGAAAATGTAAACGGGATTAAACCCCGTGCCAAAGTGACCTTAAGTGGTGTCAAAGTTGGTCAAGTGGAATCATTGAAACTCGATCCTGTGACGCGCTTAGTGACAGCACATCTGATTATGGATGGCTCATTAACCTCTTATAACGCAGAACAGTTAAAAGAAGTGCAAAAGAATGCACTCGAAGAACTGCGTTACACATCAGACTATGAAGCAGCAACACCTGCGAAACAAAAAGAAATGGAACAGCAACTGATTGCTAACATGAAATCCATCACCAATATCGATGAAGATGCTTACATTATGGTGGCAACCAATGGTTTATTGGGCGAGAAATATTTGAAAATTGTACCGGGTGGTGGTGTCAACTTCTTAAAACGTGGTGACCAAATTGGTAATACCCAAGGTACGATGGAAATCGAAGATTTGGTGTCTAAATTTGTGACCGGTGGTGCAGGGAACAAATCTGACAACACAGCAGATGCTGAACAAAAAACAGAAGCTGCTGACACAACAACGGCAGAAGAACCTGCATTTGTTGAATAATTTTTAGGAGAAATTAAGTGAACACATTGTTAAAACATACGCTTACAGCAAGTATCTTATCAACTATGATGGCAGGTACAGCTTTTGCTGCTCCAAGCGAAGCACCACCTGCATTTGTAAAAAAAGTGGCTGATGGCCTCATTACACGTTTAAAAGCAGACCACGCAAAACTACAAAATAACCCTGCGGCTGTGAAAACGATTGTTCGTCAAAACTTAGACCCGTATATCGATTCACAAGCGTTTACACGTATTGTGATGGGTACTTATGCAACGAATCAGTACAGCTCAGCGGCTCAACGTGCGCAGTTTGAACGTAACTTCCGTGCAACACTGATCGAAAACTATGGTTCAGCTTTTGCTAAGTTTAGTAACCAAACATATAGCATGCGTCCATATAAAGCATCGAACAGTAAGAACCCTGTTGTAACGATTGATTTCCATAACAACGGTGAAAAAATTCCAGTCTCTTTCCAGTTGGCGGATAAAGGTTCACAATGGAAAATTCGTAATATCAACGTTTCGGGTATCGACCTAGGCTTACAATTCCGTAATCAGTTTGCGGCAACTGTAAAACGTAATGGCGGTAACATTGATAAAGCAATTGCGAACTTCAAACCTGATGCTGATGCAGCATTAGACAAGAAAAAATAAGATAGGTGATGTGTGATTAAACTTCATCAACAAGAATTGATGGTTTCAGGCAAAATCGATTACAACAATGCCGAATTGTACTATCAAGACGGCTTGAAATTGATTCAACAGCAGCAGCAAGCTTTTCCCTTAGTGGTCAATCTTGCTGAGCTTGAGCATGGCAGTACTTTGGCTTTAGCTGTTTTGGTCCGTTGGTTACGTCAAACGCCAAAAGCGCAAGGTTTACAGTTTAAAGCAGTCCCTGAAAAAATGATGAAGATTATTCAAGCCTGTCATCTTGAGCATGACTTGCAATTGATCTAAAAAAAAGCACCGTAAGGTGCTTTTTTTATTTTAGCGGGACAAGAAACTCTCGCAAGTCTACGCAATAGGAACGGATTAAATCCATTTCTTCCAGCGGAAGTACATCAATGGGCCAATAAAGAATGCCACGATGATTAAGCTGACCACGATAAAACTGGTTGTACCATGCGCGAATGGCAGTACATCGGTGTTCATTCCATAGACGCTAGCTACTAACATCGGTGGCGCAAGCATACTTGGTAAAATCGAGAATCGACGAATCGTATCGTTCTGTTCGGTGTTAATGAACCCAGAAGTGGTATCCAGTAAGAATCGAACCTTTTGGAACAAGAAGGCATCATGCTCAACAAGAGAGCGCACGTCTTCACTGAGTTCTCGGATGTCGGCATCATAAATATGACTGCCCAAGGCGCGAGGACGTGATAGGAAGGTGAGAACACGACGTAAATCGATCAGACACAGCTGTGCTTTCCCGAGCATATCTTCTAAATGCGCAAGTCGGGTAATCATGTCATCTAAGTCTAAAATCATCTCACGATGACGGTTATTCAGCACTTCTGTGGAATACTTTTCTAAGTCCTTGTGGATATCTTCCAAGATATCCGCAAGCTCATCGAGTTTGGCTTCTAAAAGACCCAATAAAATCCAAGTTGGATCTTTATAGTCAATTTCATAGTCATTACGACGCGCACGGGCACGAAAGGCACGGAAAGCCACCAGCTTTTCACCCCGTAAAGTGAATAAGCGCTCTTTATGCAAAATAAAGGCAACTGTCTGCACGGTAGCTAAGGTGCTGGCATTTTCTTCGGGTTCGCCATCGACCTGGAAATTTTTATTTTTCGTTAAAAAATAGGTGCTGATGTGCAAAATACCATCGTCATCACGGTAGAATCGTGCACTCGATGAAATATCTTCTAATGATTTTAATGTGGGTAAATTTTGATCATAGGCATCCATAATCCATTGCTGCTCTTCCTGAGACGGGGCAATGAGATCGAGCCAGACTAAATCCTGATGTAAATCGAAGTCACCATTGATGGTGACATCTTCCAGGCTACCGCGCTCTGTGGCGTAAAAGGCTTCAAGCATGTTGTCTTTTCCCCTTACGCAGTAAGTTAAAAATGAATGGGTGTATTTTAGACAAGGATTTGCTGAAAAACACTGTTCTAATGCTTAATTTATGAAAAAATCTGTTTAAAGTTGATTTTTCCAGCATAGCGTTCCTGATCTGATGGTGATTATAAATGAAATCTATCGCAATTTTCTGTGGTTCCGCCCTTGGTAACAATCCTGCCTATTTACAGGTGGCTGAAAAAGTCGGTCGTCATTTAGCGGCCCAAGGTATTACATTAGTCTATGGTGGTGGCCGTTCAGGTTTGATGGGTGTTGTGGCAGATAGTGCTTTGCGTGCAGGTGGGCAAGTCATTGGGGTGATTCCAAAAGTCTTGGTCGATAAAGAATTGGCACATCCAGATTTAACCGAATTGCATGTGGTAGAAAATATGCAACAACGGAAAACCAAAATGTCTGAACTCTCGGATGGATTTGTAGCGATTCCAGGTGGAGCAGGGACTTTAGAGGAAATTTTTGAGCAGTGGACGTGGGCTCAATTGGGCATTCATTTAAAGCCATGTGCCTTTCTCAATGTAGATGGTTTTTATGACGATTTATTGAATTTTCTAAAAACAACTGCAGAAAAAGGCTTTACCCATCCGCGTTTTATCGAAGGCTTAATTGCAGAAGATAATATTGAAACGATTGTTGAGCAGTTTCAACATTTCACTGCGCCAGAGCCGAAATGGGGCATGGTTGAACGTACAGCCTTTATCGCCGATTTGGAACAAGATTGATGAAAATTATCACTGTTGCCGCAGCCATTATTTTAAATGAACAGCATGAACTTTTAGTGGTTCGTAAAAAACACACGGCATTCTTTATGCAAGTAGGCGGCAAGTTAGAACCCCATGAAGCTCCTGAAATCACCATGCTGCGTGAAATTCAGGAAGAAATTGGCTGCGCTGCGCAGATTGAGCAATTCATTGGTCGTTTTGAAACGGCAGCTGCGAATGAACCCGATCATCTATTGGTGAGTTATGTCTATCTTGTTCAGTTGCAAGGTGAACCGAAAATTGATGCGGAAATTGCAGCGATGCAATGGGTCAGCTTGGATGATACACAAACAAAACTCGCCCCTTTAACACGTGAGGTGGTGATTCCTTGGGTGAAGCAGCAGGCGCGATCTCTTGCTGAAAGCTAAACCGCTTCGCTTGCTCAGTTTCTTTATTAGTGGTTGATGTTTGAAACTAAGGTTGTGCCGCTGCAATGCATGCGGCATATACCTGCGTGCAATGTAGCTGATGTAACAGCGTACTTAATGCATGGATTGAACTTCCCGTGGTCACCACATCATCGATAATGAGGACTTTACGGAAACGGCGTTTTTCAGTTGGGTCGATAATAAATTGCTGTTCGATATTTTCTAGGCGTTCTAGCCGACTTAAACCTTTTTGAGCGTGCTGTGCTTGACGAATCACGGGTTGCCAAACAGGGATGCGCAATTGCTTTGCCATCATGTGTGCAACGAGCAGCATTTGGTTGTATCCACGGTCTTTGAGGCGTTCAACTGAAATAGGCATGGGAACAATGGCCTGAACTCGAGCTAAGCGCATGCTTAAAAGGCTCTGTGCCAGTAAATTTTGATAGTGCAATTGTTGCTCATACTTATAGCTTTGGATGAGGCGATCTATTGGAAAATCATAGTGAAAGGCACAAGAGATGCTGTGTTCATGGCGATTAACCATTTTTTTAAACCAAGGCAGTTGTTCCCAGCAGTCAGTACAAAGCGAATGATGTTGTTGTCGATCGATACCACAGAGCAGGCAAGGGGAAACGCTCTGCATTCCTTTTCGGATGAAATGTTGGATGGATTGGAGCATATTTTTATTCTAATCATTCTTTTTTGAGTATTTTGCACAGATTGCTGTGAAGTGCAATCACGACACCACAGAAACCTGTTCGACAAGCTTATTCGTTAAAGCCAATCTGTATAATTAGGATGATCGAACCATCATCCTAATTATACATAGGCATAACGGGGTGCTTCAGGCAGCCAGCGTTTTAAAAGCGCTTGAGCCTGTGCAGGATAATCATTTAGGACTTGTTGAGCCACATAGTGTGCCTGATTGAGTAAATGGTCATCTCGCTCCAATTTGGCTACACGAAAGCCCATATCTCCCGTTTGTTTAGTGCCGAGGAGCTCGCCGGGGCCGCGAATTTCCAAATCTTTTTCAGCAATAATAAAGCCGTCATTGGTTTCACGCATGATGCGTAAACGCTCTTGCCCATTTTGCGATAAAGGATTTTTATACAGCAAAGCACAGAAACTGGCTTTGGCACCACGCCCTACACGACCACGTAGCTGATGTAATTGTGAAAGCCCTAAGCGTTCTGCATTTTCAATTACCATGATTGAGGCATTTGGGACGTCAACACCGACTTCAATCACTGTGGTTGCAATCAGTAATTGCAATTCATTATTTTTAAATTGCTGCATCACTGCTTGTTTTTCATCGGCCTTCATTTTGCCGTGAACAAGACCAATATTGAGGTCTGGAAAGCGTTCTTTAATTTCATTAAAAGTCGCTTCAGCGGCCTGAGCATCTAAAGTTTCTGATTGTTCCACTAGGGTGCAGACCCAATAGGCTTGTTTACCTTCAGCACAATTGCTGGCAATCCGCTGTAGCACTTCTTCACGACGGTCAAGTGGAATAGTGACTGTTTGAATCGGTGTACGACCGGGTGGCAGTTCATCAATGACGGAGGTATCTAAATCGCCATAAGCCGACATGGCCAAGGTACGAGGAATAGGGGTTGCTGTCATCACCAGTTGATGCGGTGTCATGCCATTGAGACCTTTGTTTCGTAGCGCCAAACGCTGATCGACGCCAAAACGGTGTTGTTCATCAATAATCACTAAACCCAATTTGGCAAATTGTACATTGTCTTGAAATAAAGCATGTGTGCCGACCACTAAATTGGCTGAACCATCTTGAATACTTTGTTCTGCAGCAGCTCGAGCTTTACCTTTTTGCTTGCCGGAAAGCCAAGACACGGTTAGACCCATAGGCTCAAACCATTTTTTGAAATTTAGATAATGCTGTTCGGCCAAAATTTCTGTCGGCGCCATCATGGCCACTTGCCAACCTTCCTCG
Source organism: Acinetobacter sp. YH12126 (assembly GCF_013418745.1). Lineage (NCBI taxonomy): Bacteria > Pseudomonadati > Pseudomonadota > Gammaproteobacteria > Moraxellales > Moraxellaceae > Acinetobacter > Acinetobacter sp. YH12126. The sequence goes on from NZ_VPBM01000021.1 coordinate 14,019, forward strand.
AGCGCATGACAGGCTGCAACGCCTGCGACTAGGGTTTTACCTGCACCTACATCACCTTGTACGAGTCGCAGCATAGGTTTGTTTTTTTTCAGATCGACCGCAATTTCTTTGGACACACGTTTTTGTGCGCCGGTCATTTCAAATGGCAGTGTACTTAAAAGTTGTTTGGTGAAGTTCTTACTTGTAGAGAATGACGGTGCTTCGATTTGTTGAATATAAGCACGGCGGCTGAGCAAACTGACCTGATGGGCAACCAATTCTTCGAAAATTAAACGTTGCTGTGCAGGATGAGAACCTTGGCTGAGTTGCAACATATTGGCATCGACAGGGGGATGATGAATATAGTCCAAAGCCTGTTTTAGTGCATAGCCATTGGTGAATTTTTCCGGCAGTAATTCAGGTAAGTCATCACTATATAACTGTAGTGCTTGTTTGACGTATTCACGTAGTTTGGGCTGTGTTAAGCCTTCGGTTGCAGGGTAAATCGCAGTGAGTTGGGTTTGTGGTAAAGGCGTGTGTTCAGTAATCACCTGTAGTTCAGGATGATACATTTCTAAGCCACGAGCACCAACACGGACTTCACCAAAAATCCGTAAACGATTGCCGGGTTTCACCCGATCAGTAATGCCTTTGTAGATATGGTAGAAACGTAAAGTGACTTTGCCACAGTCGTCATCCAAAAGGGCGGCCATCGATTTACGCTTTCCGGGTGGAAAGTCGATACTTTTGACGGTGCCTTCCAGTAAATAACTACGCCCTACGGTCAATTGGTTCATGGGGATGATCGTGCTACGATCTTCATAGTCGCGTGGCAGATGAAACAAAAGATCATCTGTCGTGAAAATATTTAGTTTTTCAAGTAAAGCAGCGGCGGCATTGCCAACCCCTTGCAATTGATGGACGGAAGCCATGTCCCCTCAACTTCGGTTTATATGATCTAAATGGATCAGTTCTGAGAATAGGTCGTTTGATGCATATTCTATTTATCGGTTATGGTAAAACATCGCAACGTGTTGCTAAACAATTATTTCAGCAAGGTCACCAAATTACCACAGTGAGTCGTAGTGCGAAAGAGGATGATTTTGCAGAACATTTAATCCAAGATATTCACCAACTGGATTTGTCGCAGGTTCAACCGATTGATGCTGTCTATGTTCTTTTGGCTCCTGCACGCCATGCTCAATTCAATGCTGTGGATGTTTACCGACACACTTATGTCGATTCTGTACAGCCAATTGTTCAAGCATTAGCACATCATCCAATACAACGTTTAATCGTGGTGTCGTCCACTCGTGTCTATGGTGAGCATGCGGGGGAGCGCATTGATGATGACACTGTGCCACAACCGATCGATGAGCAGGGGATGTTGTTACGCGAAATGGAGCATCGCTACTCACAAGCATTTCCTACCGAATGCGTGATTGTACGTCCATCTGGGATTTATGGCACATCGACAACACGAATGCAGAAACTGGCAGAAACGACTCATCACTATCCCAATATCCATTGGTCAAATCGAATACATATCGATGATTTGGCAAAATTTCTGTGTCATCTACTTCACGTGGAACATCATGAAAAATCATATATTTGTACTAATAACCAACCTCAACCTTTGCATGAGCGAATCTTGGATTTGCAAAGAGCTATGCATTTACCCGAATTGGTTTTAGAGAGCGAAGCAGAAACAGGGAAAAAGATTTATGCAACGCGGATGACGAAGAGTGGTTTTAAGTTAGCGCACGATTGATTGTGATGTGTAGTGTAAAATTGGGGGTGATGTATAAAATTCAGTGTAGCTTGGTGAGTATTAAAAGAAATTCTATAAATGAATAAAATAGGTCTTTTACAACATGTATTGTTCAAATTTTCGAATGGATCTCAAAGGATAAAATTTAAATAATGACAAAATCATTTGCTGAACTTACTCAGAATCTACCCCATAGACCGATTTTGGAAAAAGCTTTGAGTTATTTTGAGAATTTACCAAAGATCGCGATTGATTGTGGTTGTGGTGCAGGAAATGAATCATCATTTCTACTCCGTCATAATTTTAAAGTATATGCATTTGATCCATCTGTTGACGCTAAAAATATCTGTCTAAGTAAATTTAAAGACAATAAGAATTTTTTATTTTCTAATCAGGCCTTTGAAGACTATAGCTTTCCTAAAGCTAGTTTAATTATTGCTTTATTCAGTTTATTTTTTGTTCAACGGATTCGCTTGAAAGTGTTTTAAAGAAAATGCAGGAATCCTTAAGTGAGCAAGGCATCTTACTCATACAACTGTTAGGGAAAGATGATGATTGGGTAAATAATTTTTCTGAAAAATTTATAGGTTTTGAACAGGAAGAGCTTAAACAATTGTTTGATGCGGACTTTGATATTATTTATATCAATGAATTTAAAGGCAATAAACCGCTAGCCAATGGAACTCCAAAATTTTGGAATGTACATACCTTAATTTTAAAAAAGAAAATATTAAATACTTTTGTATAGTCCAAAAAAAAGAGACAAGCTTTTTACAACTTGTCCCTGATTCTGCTCATCTTCTTCCGCTTTTATGGCGAAAAAATCAGAACTGTTTATTTCTTCTTACGTTTCAGGCGCTTTTTGGCTTGTTCCGCAGCAACTTTATCCAGAGCTTCTTTTAACTCTTCATCACTAAAGGTTGTAATGTGCTGCAACATTTGCAGGGTCACATCATCCAAAACGAGGTTGGCATATTGCGCAACATTTTGGAAATTTTCATCAAACACAATGGCGTTGTTTTCATTGGTACTGATATAACCTTGTTGCGTTAAGACTTTAATAAAGCTTTGGAACAAGGCCTTATCAAAGAACTCTGGCGAGTTAAATTCATACAACACAGATAGACGTTGACCAACCAAGTGGCTGAGTTCTTCAACTTGACGGGTTGAGATGTTGCCTGAACCACGTTGTGTGATTAAAGCCAAAGTCATGTAGTAACGCTCAAGACTTTGCATCACAGGTGCAGCTAAGACCACTAACTGATTGTGCTGCTCTGAGTTAGGCGCAGGGGAGATCAGGTTGCCTTCTGCATCTTCAGAAATTAGCTTGGCTTTGATCAGTACTTCTGCATACGCACAGATCTGATCTTTAAGCTCTTCATCATTCCACTTGAGGAATAACTCAGCTTTTAAGAATGGATAGAGTGTACGAATGACATTAATCAAATCACCACGGCGAATAGAACCATTATGTTCAACCAAAGCGGCAATGAGTGATGGCAAAATAAATGCGTGCAGGATGTTGTTACGGAAGTAGGTTAACAGCACCGCTTGATTATCAGCAATGGCAATAATATCGCCAAGGACATGATTAACACGTTTAATCAGCTTGAGTTTCAAGCCATAAGCAATGATTTCTTTACCCGATAGCGGTGTCACTTGCATGCGTTCATCGTAAGGTAAGGCATTTAAAAGATCGCGATAGGTATCTAACTGCTTAATGCAAATCTCTTCATCTAAAGTATGTTTAGATGTCGCCAATAAAATCAGTGAAAGCAATGAAACCGGGTTCACCACTGCTGCACGGTTAATATTTTCTAAAATCACGTGTGCAGAACTGTTAATGGCATCCGAAACCTCTGGCGGAATTGGGTCGTCATTTTTCTCGATTTTGATGTTGCTTGCATTATGCTGTTTCAACATATCATCAAGGAAAACCGGCTCACCAAAGTTCAAATGCACTTTACCGAAAATACGTTCGATCTTACGCAGAGTTTTCATAATCCCAATGATCGATTCGCCTTCTTTCGGCTTACCATTCATTTCGCCAACGTAGGTCGCACCTTCCATTAAACGCTCATAGCCGATATAGGTCGGTAAGAACACGATCGGTTTGGCTGGATTACGTAAATGACCATGGACAGTCATGGCGAGCATGCCGGTCTTCGGTGGTAATAAACGACCAGTACGTGAACGACCCCCTTCGATGAAGTATTCAAGCGGTGTATTACGCGCCAAAATACTGTAGAGGTATTCTTTAAATACGGTGGTGTAGAGACCATTGCCACGGAATGAACGACGAATAAAGAACGCGCCGCCGCCACGTAAAATTTGCCCGACAAATGGCATGTTTAAGTTATCGCCCGCAGCAATGTACGGCACCATCAAGCCACGTTTATAGATCACATATGACAATAATAAATAGTCGATATGACTACGATGACATGGGGTGTAAATGATCTCGTAGTCTTTGGCCAGTTCACGAACGGTACTGAAGTTATGTACTTCTACGCCATCATAAAGCTGTGTCCATAGGCGAGTCAGGGCTAAGTCAGCAAAACGTACTGTTGATGCAGAATAGTCAGAAACGATTTCATTTAAATAACCAATCGCACGACGTTCAGCTTCAACCATACTGATTTTACTGCGAATGCTTTCACGACGAATCGCATCTTGCACATCTGTAGATTTGATTAGGCCGTGCATCACATTACGACGGTCAGATAAATCCGGACCCAAAACCACTTCACGCTGCGCATCTAAATAGTCATTCAGTGTGCTGACAATATAAGTCGCAGGTGACAAGTTTGGATGTGTAGTTTTGGCATATTCAACCAAACGACGCAAAGACTGTGGCTCATGGAATTCAAGGTACGATTGACGACCGTGCAAACCAATATTGACCAACTGCTTCACTTTGCTTGGTGTAGACCATGTATCGGTAAATAATAATTTAAACCAAGAATCTTCTTTATCGGGTTCACGACCCCACAGCACGGTTACAGGAACGAGCTCAACATCCGCATCAGGATTTTTTTCCAAAACCTCAATTAAACGCAATAAACGAGGTGGAAAGGCATGTGGCGGTGGATTGAGTAAGTTGTCTTCATCATGATGTTGTAAAAACACCACAGAGGCTTTTTCTGTTTGCGTACCCACAGTCATTGGGTCGAGTGCAGGGTGTAGCTTTAAACGACGGGTTTCACCATCGACAATTAAAGCATTACTCCGTGAATGATTTTGCAGAACGTAGCAGGTAATTTTCGTTGTCTGTACGCCGGTATCTGTATCGGGTTCAGTCACTACAGGTTCTACAGGGACTTCACCTAAAACATGCGGTGTTACCACAAGGTCAAGCAGTTTACTCGAAAGCTTTCGATACATCTGACCAAAGCCGCTCTTGGACATACAAACTCCTACTTTTCATGACCAAACCACAGAGATTCTGAGGGGAATCTATTCTGCGTAATTGTACTTAAAAACTGTATGTCATTTTCTGACAAATTGCATAGATATTGTAAGATTTTATCGTTAAAAAACGTATTTTTAGCAGTTATATTGCATCAGCAAGGTGACAGATCAGTCAGCGAATCTTTAGGGTTTTAGTCTGGATTTATGGCAAAATGGAAAATATATTTAAACATCTGTTGATGTTGCCTGCATTAGCTTAATCCCGAATGATAGATAGGTTTGTTATGAATGCCTTAACACAAGAGTTGGTTGATTTACTCAGTCTTGAAAAATTAGAAGAAAATATTTTTCGTGGGCAAAGCCGAAATTTGGTCGGGAAACGTGTCTTTGGTGGACAGGTTTTAGGTCAGGCGCTACGTGCGGCATCTTATACAACAGATCGACCTGCCCATTCCTTACATGCCTATTTCTTATTCGGCGGTGATATCAATGCACCGATCATTTATGAAGTGGATCGTATTCGCGATGGACGCAGTTTTGTGAGTCGTCAGGTTCGTGCGATTCAACATGGTAAAACCATTTTTATGTGTATGGTGTCATTTGCAGAGCAAGAAGAAGGGTTGAACTACCAAGTTGCAGAGCCAGAATATCCAGCTGTAGAGGATTTAAAATCTGAAGCTGAGCTAAAACGAATGATGGTGGAGTTTGTCCCTGAAAACGTCCGTGCGTCTTTTATGCGCGACCGTCACGTAGAAATTCGCCCGATTGATCCACAAAACCCGTACCAACCGCAGCCTGCTGCGCCATCGTATGCACACTATATTCGTACCCATGACACGATTGCTGCCGATGTTGATGATATCTCATTACATCAGGCCATTGCGGCATTCTATTCAGACTTTACGCTGATGACGACTGCACTACGTCCACATGGTTTAAGTTATTTATCACCAAGTTTGCAGTGTGCGAGTATTGACCATGCCATGTATTTCCATAAGCCATTCCGTGTGGATGAGTGGATGCTTTATGACATGGATGCCACAGTCAGTGCTAGTTCACGTGGTTTAAATTTCGGTCGCATGTGGCAAAACGGTGAGTTAGTCTGTAGTACGACACAAGAAGGCTTGATCCGTTTACGCGAAATTGAAACCCAATAAGCTTTGAGTAACTGATGTTACACACATAAAAGTAATTTCACATTTTTAAAATGATTTTTAAGCCTATTCGACGGAGTCTTGCATCTAGGGTTTGAATAAAGGCTTAGCCTTCGGCTGGAGGTACTTTTGTTTCGGCAAAAGTACCCAAAACCATTGTCATCCGCAAAACTCGTTCACTACCGTCAAATTATTCAAAGCATCGCAAAAAAACATTTTTGATTAGACGGAGTCCTGTCTCAAACACTTGCGGATGACCTTACCGCGTATCGTTGTTTTATTTGAAGCAAATTGCGCTTTGATGTTACTGCGTAACATCAGTGAGTAAGATGTATTTAGCAGTAAAAGTTGAATACTCAAAAAACCGAATCTTCTGATTCGGTTTTTTTTTATTACCTTTATTTATCTGTATGAGCCTACTCGTAGATTTGATCTATCTCGTTAGTGTCTTTCAGCATAGGTTAAATTGAGCTGAATTCGCGCTTTGCAGAATTGTAGCAGAACATGTGACAAAAAATTCCTCGATTCCCAAAGGGTCGCATGGCATAGTGCCTAAATAAAGGATGATAAATGCAAGGCACAATGAGCTTAAATACGCAGATTTTAATTGCCGCAATATTGGGTGTGGCATTTGGCTTTTTATTAATTCAGTTTCCAGAGACGCAGTTTTTGTCTGCCAGCCTGTATGGCTTGGGGATTGCCAGTAGTATTTTTATTGGCTTGCTGAAAATGATCTTGGTTCCGTTGATCTTTAGTTCGATTGTGGTGGGGGTATCGAATTTACAAGCGGGTGGTCAGCTGAGTCGAACGTGGAAAATTACCTTAGCGTGCTGCGTCACCACCACAACTTTGGCACTGATCTTGGGTCTAGCATGCGCGCATATTTTTAAAGTCGGGCAGGGCGTGGACATCGTCATGTTCCAAGATGCAATGCAACAGCATCAAAGTCCTGACACCCTCACAGCAGGTTCATTCTTTACCAATTTTATTCAAAATACACTGATTAATCCGTTTAAAGCCTTTAGTGATGGCAATGTACTCGCTGTCGTGGTGTTTTCACTATTTCTAGGTGTGGCCTTGGTCAAAGGCGGTGAAAAGTTCCGAAGCGTGAGAAAGCTCAGTCAGCAATTTTTCGACATCATGATGATGATCATCGGCTGGGTGATGAAGCTTGCACCGATTGGTATTTTTGCATTATTGGCTAAATTGATTGCTACAGAAGATATTTCGGTGTTGAGTCGCCTCGCGGAGTTTGCTGCCGTAGTCACAGGGACCACGATTTTCCATGGGGCAGTGGTGTTACCTTTGCTGCTTTGGATCTTTGGGAAAATGAGTCCTCTGACGTTTTTTAGAGGAACACGAGCTGCCTTAATCACTGCTTTTGCAACCAGTTCAAGTTCAGCAACGATGCCACTGTCGATGAAATGTGCGCAGGAAAATTTAGGTGTACGTCCTCAAACGGCAGGCTTTGTAATTCCATTGGGCACGCAGTTGAATATGGATGGTACTGCGCTATATGAAGCTGCTGCGGCATTATTTATTGCCAACTTGATGGGTTTAGATTTAACCTTGGGGCAGCAGTTAATTGTCTGTGCAACCGCCATGATTGCGTCACTCGGCGCACCGGGCATTCCAAGTGCTGGAATGGTGACGATGATTATGGTTTTACAATCAGTCGGACTCCCTGCAGAAGCGATTGCGATTTTACTGCCGATAGATCGACTCTTAGATACAGTACGGACTGTGGTGAACGTACAGGGCGATATGATGATTAGTGTGGTGGTGGATCGTCATACACGAGATGTAGATGAACCAGCGTTGTCGAATTAAGCAAATTAAGAGCTAAAATGTGGGTTGTAGACGATCTCCCATAGATGCCCATCTAAGTCTTGAAAATAGCCTGCATAACCACCGTAAAATGTGGGTTGTGCGGGCTTAATTGTTTTTGCACCAGCGCGTTGGGCTTGTTGCATGATTTGATCGACGGCTGCGGGACTGTTGACGTTATGTCCGAGAGACATTTGAGTTGGACAAAATACTGATGTATTGATGTCTGTGTCATGACTAAGGCTATCTTGCGGCCAGAGTGCGAGCTTTAAACCGTGTTGTAAATCAAAAAATGCCACAGCGCCATGTTCAAATTCAGTCCCAATAATCCCTGCGCTATTTAGACCTAAACCCTCCTGATAAAACGCAAATGCAGCATGTAAATCATTCACGGCCAGTGTAATGACGGAGATGTGAGCGTGCATGGAGATGCTCCTGAACGATGTATTTTTATTTTAGGATGAGGCTGAATATAAATGCATTTTAAAGAGAATAGGGAGTTCGGAATAACTGTACTTTAAACATCGAACTTATGATCCTATCCATCTTGAGTGTGTTGATTGCGCAATAAAAAAAATGGAGCGTAATGGATGTGAGCACAAAGAAAAGCAGGGCGAACCCTGCTTAATACAGATTTTAAATGGTGTTTAAGCAACTTTCAGTGCGGCACGCTTTGCAGCAGGAGAGTTGTCGAGGTAAGCAATCGCATCTTCAGTTTTCGCTTCATGCACAGGATCGTACCAAGGCATTAAATACCCCAATTGCTGCGACACTAACCAAAGCGGATGTGGCAATAAGCGATTGTCTTTTTGCGCGATACGCGCCCATTCACGCCAAATCCACGGTTTATATACGGCAGGTTTAATCGATGCATAGCGCGAGTCTTGCTGCATGATATGTGCAGCACCATCGACCCATAGACCAAGTACGGCAGCAATCACAATCACACTTTGATAATAGCGAGAAATATAGCCCCCACCAAGGTGACGATACAAATCAAAGGCCACGGTACGATGCTCTATTTCTTCTGCACCATGCCATTTTACTAGATCGAGCATATTCGGATCAGCACCGAGGCGTTCCCACTCTTTATTATATAAAGCATATTTGCCTAGTACACAGGTCATGTGCTCAACTGTTGCAATTACCCCTAAACGAAAGAGATCCCATTGATGATCCAAAGCTTTAGGTACGTTGAGCCCTAGAGGTTGGTCCGCAAGCAGTTTGCCAAAGAGAAAGTCCATGATCTCAAGGTTGCGTTGAATACTGATATTGCGCTGAGATAAGTATTCTTTATTAGCAGAGTTATGTGCCTGAGCATGCATGGCTTCTTGGCGGATAAATGCTTTAACGTCCTCTGCTAGTTTTTCATCTCTAATTTGTGGCAATACTTTGTTATACAGACGGCAAAACCAAAACTCACCTGCCGGTAAGATCATATTAATTTCATTAATAAAATAGCTGACAAAAGGTTGGTTGGGTACCCAGTCAACTTGAGTATCTTGCCACTCAAATTTCACTTTACGTGGCTTAATTTTATATTCGATTGATGATCCAAGTTTTGTGTTTTTCAAGCGGGAGAGTAATTTCATGACCTATCCTTGTTTTTATGTGATCGAGTGCACATCTGATGTATTCAGTATCCAAAAAAAATCCTGCATTGTGATTAGCAATACAGGACATTTCATTATCTTCAGATGATACTTTTTGTCAGACAATCATCCTTGCGCTGACTTTAAAATTACTGGATTAGTGGTCTGAATTTTTGCCTTCAGCTTGGGGTAAATCTTCAGATGTTGTATCGACGTCATCGAATGTTTCCGCATCTGCATCGATTTCAATATCATCTTCGGATGCTTCAGGAATGCTATCGAGATCAAACTCTGTTGATTGTTCTAAAGTGAAGTTAAGACGACCCGCCATGACACTCGCTAACTCTTCTAAACCTTGTTTATTCAATGATGAGAACAATTGGATAGAGAAGTTCAGCTTCATTTTTTTCAATGCTGCTTTCACTTCTTGTAGTGCTTTAGAGGCTGGGCCACGGTTTAGTTTATCTGATTTGGTGAGCAGTACATGCACGAACAATTTACGTGAATGTGCCCATTCCAACATCATGACATCAAAGTGTTGTAGTGGATGACGGATATCCATCAACAGCACAAGACCTTGTAAACTTTCACGGTGTATTAGATAGTTTTCTAGCTCTTTTTGCCACACGATTTTCATCGCTTCAGGTACAGCAGCATAGCCATAACCCGGTAAGTCGACCAAACGCTGATCAGGATTTCCTAAACTGAAAAAGTTGATCATTTGGGTACGACCCGGTTTTTTCGACGCACGAGCCAATTGCTTTTGGTTGGTGAGCGCATTAATGGCACTCGACTTCCCCGCATTTGAGCGGCCAGCAAAGGCAATTTCATAGCCGGTATCTTCAACGCAGAGGTTGAGTTTAGGCGCACTCATTAAGAACTCAGCTTTGCGTAGCCAGTTGAGCGAGCGCACAGCATATTCAGTAATCGCAGAGTCTACTTTTTTCTCATAAGTAATCTTTTGCTTCGGCGCATTGGCCGCTTTACTGTTTCGTGATTTTCCTCTGTGCTGATGCATAACCCAACTTCAATAACTGATTTAACAACACGCATTATAAAGGAAGTCGGGCAGGCAAGCGAATTTTGTCGCAGGCAAAGTGAAATTAGAGATTGATCATTTTAATTGGAGATTGTGTTGTAAATTTAGATGCGCTGCTTGGTTGTAAGACGTCAGCAAGTTTGTACTGATCGAGACTTTGATAAAACTGTTCTAAAGCTTGGTCTAAGATGCTTTTTAAACCACACTGACTGCGCAGTACGCAGGGTGGGTCATTGCATTCAACAATCTGGTGATTACCTTGCAAAATTCGCACAATTTGACCGAGCTGAGCCTCAAGTGCTTCAGGGTTTAGACGAATACCGCCACCTTTGCCGCGGCTGGTGATTAACCAGTTTTGCTTTGCCATAAAATGCACAATTTTCACCAAGTGATTACGCGAAACGTGCAGGTCTTCTGCAATTTCAGCAATGTTATAAGGCACATCACGAGGACGTGCGATATAGAGCAAAATGCGTAATGCATAATCGGTGAATTTATTGAGTTGCATGATAATACTGTGAGTCTGAGAGAAATAAATAAGGGCTAGTCTAGCATAACTAAACTAACCCTTTGTATTTCAGGTGAATAGCTTAGTTAGTGTTTTACACCACCAGTGCCGAAAGCTTCGCTGTGAATATTGCTAGCAGGAATACCACGAGCAATTAAAGCTTTCTGTTGTTCAGCCATAAATGGCATTGGACCGCAAAGGTAATAATCCGCATTGATCGGTAACAGTGCAGTATCCATGCTGCCTAAGTCTAGACGACCAGCAGCATCATAATCTTCACCTAATTTATCATTAGCATGAGGGAACTCATACGCTGTAAAAGTGCTAAGACGTGGGTATTTTGCTTCCAAATCCTGAATGTGTTTATGCATTGCATGCACTTGTTTGCTACGGCAGGCATGGATAAAGGTTACAGGTTGTGGCATGTCTAAAGTCACCAACTGATTCAGCATCGCAATCATTGGTGTTAGACCTACACCACCACTGATAAAGACATTGCGTTTTTGTGAATCAATCAGGAAGAAATTACCTGTTGGTGCAGACACTTCGATTTCTGAACCGATCTCCAAGCCATGCAGTGTATTTGATACCCAACCTGGAACCAAGTCACCTTTCTGATCTTCACGTTTTACAGAGATACGTAAGTAGTTGTCTTGTGGGCTGGTAGACAGTGTATATTGACGTGGTTGTTTTAGACCCAGCTCATCGACCAATACACGTACAGAGATGTACTGACCTGCTTCATATTTTGGTAAATCACCACCATCAGAAGGCTCAAGGTAGAATGAGGTGATTTCATCACTTTCAGCCACTTTTTTCGCGATTTTGAAATTACGCCAACCTAACCAACTGCCTTTAGTTTGCTGATGTTGCTCATAAATCGCTTTTTCAGTGCTGATAAACAAGTCTGCCAATTGTCCATATGCTGCTGCCCAAGCTGCAATCAGTGGATCTTCCATTGAAATGCTTAATACTTCACTGATCGAGTGCAGCAAATTTTCGCCGACAATATTATAGTCTGGAGCTTGAATGTTAAGACTCACATGTTTATGCGCAATTAATTCTACAACTGGTAAAAGTACAGATGGGTCCTCAATATTTTCAGCATAAGCCAATACAGCACCCGCCAAGGCTTGTGCCTGAGCACCGCTGCGCTGATGTCCCATGTTAAAGGTTTCTTTGAGGTCAGGGTTATTGCCCAACATACGATTATAGAAGTAACCAGTCAGCGCGACACCATTTTCACGTAGAACAGGAACAGTAGCTTTTACTAGGTCAATTTGCTGCGGAGTCATAGCTGATCTCTCATGGCTGTTATTTATAAGATGTATTTAAAATACATTTTTAAATACATCCGCGCAATACATGTTTTAGTAAAAACCATAAAAAAAATATGGGATATTAAAATATCCCATAAATTCAGCATAGATAATCGTAATGGCGAATTATTTTTTACCAAACAGTGAACCTAGCAAACCGCGTACGATTTTCTGACCTGTCGACCCACCCAAGCTGCGTGCAGCACTTTTTGCAAAAGTTCCTACCGTGTCTTGAATCAGTTTTTCACGTTGTTTGGCTGAACGCTCAGCTTCTTTTTGTTGTTCGCGTGCAAGTCGTTCTTGTTCACGCGCTTGCTGTTTGGCGAGTGCATCTGCTTCTTTGGCTTGTTGTTTGGCTAACGCTTCTTGTTCTTTGGCTTGTATTTTATCTTGTTCCGCTTGGACGGCTTGTTGTTGGCGCTCCGCCACTTTATTTTGTAAAAGTTCATAGGCACTTTCACGGTCTGCTTCGGTGTCATACACACCTGCAACAACGCTATTTGCCATGAGTGCTTTGCGTTCTTCTACAGCAATTGGGCTAAATGAAGAGTAGGGTGGCATCACCCAAGCACGTTCAACGATTTGTGGTGTGCCTTGTTCATCTAAACAGCTAATCAGTGCTTCACCTACAGCCAGTTCCGTAATTACTTGATCGACTTTAAACGCAGGATTGGCTCGGAAAGTATCTGCTGCCGTCTTAACAGCTTTCTGATCTTTCGGGGTAAATGCACGTAGCGCATGCTGAACGCGGTTACCCAGTTGGCCTAAAACACTTTCAGGTAAGTCAAGTGGATTTTGCGTTACAAAGTAAATGCCGACCCCTTTAGAGCGAATCAGACGAACCACTTGTTCAATCTTTTCTTGTAAAGCAGGGCTGGCATTATCAAATAATAAATGCGCTTCATCGAAGAAGAACACCAGTTTGGGTTTATCCATATCTCCAACTTCGGGCAATTGTTCAAATAGTTCTGACAGCATCCAAAGTAAGAAAGTCGCATAGAGCTTAGGGGTATTCATTAACTTGTCGGCTGCGAGCAGGTTGATGTTGCCACGACCTTGCTCATCCGTTTGAATGAAATCCATGATATTGAGCGCAGGCTCACCAAAAAACTTGTCACCACCTTGATCTGCCAATGCGAGCAAATTACGTTGAATTGCACCTAAGCTTGCAGGTGATAAATTGCCATATTCATTTTTAAATTCTGCTGCATGTTCACTGACGTAGCTGATCATGGCTTTTAAGTCTTTAAAGTCGATGAGCAATAAGCCCTGATCATCGGCAATACGAAAGACCGCAGATAACACACCTTCTTGCGTGTCATTTAAGTTGAGAATTCGGGCAAGGAGCAGTGGGCCAATTTCAGAAATGGTGGTGCGAATGGGATGTCCTTGTTCACCGAACAAATCCCAAAACACCACTGGGGAGGCAGCAAAAGGAATGCTCTCGATATTTAAACTTTTAATTCGTTCGTCAAACTTAGGATTGCTTTCACCTGCTTTGGCAAGGCTAGAAACATCCCCTTTGGCATCAGCTAAAAATACAGGTACACCCAGCCGAGAAAAACTTTCTGCCAACACCTTCAACGTCACCGTCTTACCAGTACCTGTGGCCCCAGCAATCAAACCATGGCGGTTTGCAAATTGTGAATGAAGCACCACATCCTGTGTGGTGTCTTGTGTTTTTTTGCCAATAATTATTGGTGTACCCATAGATGTTCCTGTATTTATTCGAGTTGCTGTTTATTTAAATGTTGTAGTGCGTTTTCTATATCTTGTATTAAATCTGCAGGATGTTCTAGTCCTATACAAAAGCGAACAAGTAAGCCAGCTTGAATGTGTGAATGTTCGAGTATACGCATATCTTTTAAGTTATATAGCATGACTAAACTGACTGGGCCACCCCAGCTAAAACCGAGTTTAAATAGTTTCAGCGCATCGCAAAAACGGCGTACATCTTGCAAGCTATATTTTTCATTAAATACCACGCTGACCAAGCCGGCACTGTGTTGTTCTGTACAAATTTCTTTCCAATACTGATGTCCTGCGGAAGCTTCATCGGCAGGATGTAAAACCTGTACAAAGGCTGGCTGTTGTTTTAGCCAATTCAATACAGTTAAAGCACTTTGGGACTGGTGTTCATAGCGCAGGCGCATTGAAGGCAGACTGCGTTGTATTTGCGCGGCATCATCACCAGAGATGCTAATGCCTTGAATGGCGTGCGCACGAAACAGTTTGTGATGAAGCTTTTTATCTCGTGTAATTACCGAGCCCATTAAAATATCGCCACCGCCACTTGGGTATTTGGTCAAGGCATGCACACTGATATCGACACCCAGGTGCTCAGCACTAAAATCAAAAGCATTAAAGGCAAGTCCTGCGCCCCACGTATTGTCCAGTGCAGTGAGAATGTTATGCGCTTGAGCTTTTTTGACCAAGCCGACTAAATCTGGAAACTCTAAAGTGACAGAACCCGCCGCTTCTAACCAGATAAGCTTGGCTTGCGCTGAAGGGCTAAATGAATCGACATCAATAGGGTTATAAACCTTGACCACGATGCCATAGCGGGTTTCTAAATTGCGTAAATGGTCCATATTTGGGCCATAGATATTATCTGCGACCCACACTTCATCCCCTTGACTTAAAAAACATGAATTGACCAAATTAATTGCAGATAAACCGCTTGGTGCGAGTAAGTGATACAAGCCACCTTCAATCTGAGCAATCTGATCGCCTAGGGTAAATGTCGTGGGGGTACCATGTGTGCCATAGCTATAGTCATAATCATCAGTCCAATGGCGATTAAATAGCGCATCTGTATTTTCGAAAATTATAGTGGATGCACGAAACAGGGGAGGTTGAACACTATTGATGTATTGCGGTGCCTTTCTTGGTGCATGAATGAGTTCAGTTTGAGGATTCTTTTTCACTTGGCGCTCTGAAATGATCAAAATAATAATGAATGTTCAAAAGAATACGACTAAAACGCATGGATTTACGATGCTTTTGTATAGAAAATTAAGTGAAAAGCAAAGTTGGCTTCATTCTTGCAAAACCGATATCAGAGCAACAATAATAGGTTTAGCGCATGAAGTCGCATTTAAAAGTACATTATTTTCAGCATATTGCTGGCGAAGGGTTCGGCAGTTGTTATGAATTTTTAAAACAGCATCAGGCCAAAATTACGGCCACAGAATTCTTTGCATTACCTGTCGATCAAGCCTTAGATCTCGAGGCTTTGCCGCATGTTGAAGATGTAGATTTACTCATCATCATGGGTGGGGCCATGAGCGTAAATGATGAGGCAAATTTCCCATGGTTAAAAATAGAAAAACGATGGCTGCGACGCTATTTAGCACTCGGAAAACCCGCAATCGGGCTTTGCTTAGGTGGGCAATTGATTGCTAATGCTTTGGGTGGTGCGGTGAGTCGAAATGCACAACAAGAATTGGGTTGGACGACCATCCGTAAGGTCGCTAACGTACCGCATGGCTGTTTCAAACTACCGGAAGAGTTTAAAGTCATGCAGTGGCACAGTGAAACATTTGAAATTCCCAAAGGAGCGGTATTACTGGCGGAAAATGATGCATGTCGTAATCAAATGTATCAAATTGGACAAAATGTTTTGGGCTTTCAATTTCATCCTGAAATTACCCCTGAAGTACTCGATTTATTTTTGGAAAATGATGAAGAAGTGGCATATTTTTCAGGAACACATGTACAGCCAGTACATGATCTGCGGAAAAGCGAAAAAAACAAATTTATTGAGGGAAATCAAATACTAAACCAAGCAATAGAGTATGTATTAAGAAATAATGCCTGTTGATTAAAAGTTAAGCAAT
This sequence comes from Acinetobacter sp. YH12126, assembly GCF_013418745.1. NCBI lineage: Bacteria > Pseudomonadati > Pseudomonadota > Gammaproteobacteria > Moraxellales > Moraxellaceae > Acinetobacter > Acinetobacter sp. YH12126. The sequence continues at coordinate 30,458 of NZ_VPBM01000021.1, forward strand.
TGATCTTGCATAAAAAATGAAAAATATAAGAAAAACAGCAAAAGGGATTTGCTTATGCATTAAACAATAGCTATAATGGGCGACCCTTTGATGAAGGGGGTTAGCTACGAATAAAGTAGTTAACATCGTGACAGTCACGGCATCGATCGTGACCTTAGTGATATTTCACTGCTCTTGACACTTGCCTCTTTTAAAGTGGGGTGAGATGCGTCAAGGGTGATTCTTTATATATTTGGCTTGGAGTTAACTGGTATGTCTAACCAGAGAATTCGTATCCGTCTTAAGTCTTTTGATCACCGTCTAATTGATCAATCAGCTCAAGAAATCGTAGAAACAGCAAAACGTACTGGTGCACAAGTTTGTGGTCCAATCCCGATGCCTACACGTATCGAACGTTTTAACGTTTTAACATCACCACACGTTAACAAAGATGCGCGTGACCAATACGAGATCCGCACTTACAAACGTTTGATCGACATCGTTCAACCTACAGATAAAACTGTTGATGCATTGATGAAGTTAGATCTTGCAGCTGGTGTTGATGTTCAGATCGCTTTGGGTTAAGGCTTTCGGTTAATTAACGCTCTAAGTTAATTAGGCCGCTTTTTTAGAGGTTTATGCACATGGCTATTGGTTTAGTCGGTCGCAAGTGCGGTATGACACGTATCTTTACAGATGCTGGTGTTTCTGTACCTGTAACAGTGATTGAGGTTGATCCTAACCGCATCACACAAATCAAAACGCTTGAAACTGATGGTTATCAAGCGATTCAAATCACTACTGGTGAACGTCGCGAATCTCGCGTAACTAATGCTCAGAAAGGTCACTTTGCGAAAGCTGGTGTTGCTGCTGGTCGTCTAGTTCAAGAATTTCGCGCTACAGAAGCTGATCTTGAAGGTCGTGAAGTTGGCGGAACTATCGGTGTAGATGTGTTTACAGTGGGTCAAATTGTTGACGTTACTGGTACATCTAAAGGTAAAGGTTTCCAAGGTGGTGTTAAGCGTTGGAACTTCCGTACTCAAGACGCTACACATGGTAACTCTGTATCTCACCGTGTTATCGGTTCTACAGGTCAAAACCAGACTCCTGGTCGCGTGTTCAAAGGCAAAAAAATGCCTGGTCACTTAGGTGCTGAACGTGTAACTACACAGGGTCTTGAAATCGTTGCTATCGACGCAGAACGTTCAGTTCTAGTTGTTAAAGGCGCGGTTCCTGGTGCTACTGGTGGCGACGTTACTGTTCGTCCTACTATCAAGGCCTGAGGGGAAATAACGTGAATTTAAATACTGTTTCCGGCTCTGCTGTTGAGTTATCTGAAGTTGCGTTTGGTCGTGATTTTAACGAAGCTCTTGTACACCAAGTTGTTACAGCTTACTTAGCTGGTGGTCGTCAAGGTTCTAAAGCGCAAAAATCACGTGCTGACGTTTCTGGCGGTGGTAAAAAACCTTTCCGTCAAAAAGGTACTGGCCGCGCTCGTGCTGGTTCTATTCGTAGCCCAATCTGGGTTGGCGGTGGTAAAACTTTTGCTGCTCGTCCACAAGACTGGTCTCAAAAAGTAAACCGTAAAATGTATCGCGGTGCTATGCAATGCATCCTGGCTGAGCTTGTTCGTCAAGATCGCCTTGTTTTAGTTGAAGAGATTGCTGTTGCAGCTCCAAAAACTAAAGAATTGCTTGCAAAACTTAACGACTTGAATGCACCTCGTGCATTAATCGTTACAGATGCTGTTGATGAGAACTTGTATCTTGCTGCTCGCAACATTCCACACGTTGATGTGGTTGATGCTGCTGCAATCGATCCTGTTAGCTTGATCGCGTTCGATAAAGTTGTTATGTCTGTTGCTGCTGCTAAGAAAATTGAGGTAGAACTCGGATGAACAACGAACGTATCTATCAAGTCCTACAAGGACCTGTATTCTCAGAAAAAGCACAAGTTTTAGGCGAAACTGCTGGTGTTCAAGTGTTCAAAGTTGCACTAGATGCAAACAAACTTGAAATCAAAAAAGCTGTTGAGCAACTATTTGGTGTTCAAGTTGTTAAAGTTAACACAACGATCACTAAAGGTAAGACTAAACGCTTTGGTAAAACATTAGGACGTCGTTCTGATGTTAAAAAAGCATACGTCACCCTGAAAGCTGGCCAAGATGTTGAAATGGCTGACTTGGGCGATACCGCTGAAAACGCAGCGGAATAAGGACGAAAATTATGCCGATTCAAAAATGTAAGCCAACGTCTCCAGGACGTCGCTTTGTAGAGAAAGTGGTTCATAACCACCTTCACAAAGGCGCGCCATATGCTCCGTTGGTTGAAGCTAAAAAACGTACTGGCGGTCGTAATAACAACGGTCACATTACAACTCGTCACGTTGGTGGTGGTCATAAACAGCACTACCGTATCGTAGACTTCAAACGTAACAAAGACAGCATCCCAGCTGTAGTTGAGCGTATTGAATACGATCCAAACCGTACAGCTCATATTGCTTTATTGAAATATGCTGACGGTGAACGTCGCTATATTATTGCACCTAAAGGCCTTCGCGCTGGTGATCAAGTTCAGTCTGGTAACGATGCTCCAATCCGTCCAGGTAACTGCTTGCCACTTCGCAACATGCCTATCGGTTCTACTCTTCACAACATCGAGCTTAAAATCGGTAAAGGCGCACAATTAGTACGTTCTGCTGGTACATCTGCTCAATTGTTGGGTCGTGACGGTTCTTACGCTATCATTCGTCTTCGTTCAGGCGAAATGCGTAAAGTACACGTTGAATGCCGTGCTGTGTTAGGTGAAGTTTCTAACTCAGAAAGCAACCTTCGTTCACTTGGTAAAGCAGGTGCATCACGCTGGCGTGGCGTTCGTCCTACCGTACGTGGTATGGCGATGAACCCAGTAGACCATCCACATGGTGGTGGTGAAGGACGTAACAAAGGTATTCAACCTGTAAGTCCATGGGGTCAAAAAGCTAAAGGGTACAAAACACGTACCAACAAGCGTACGACTAAGATGATCATTCGCGACCGTCGCGTTAAGTAACAAGTAAAGGAATCTGACAATGCCTCGTTCTCTGAAAAAAGGCCCATTCGTCGATGCGCACTTGTTCGCTAAGGTTGAAGCGGCTATCGCGGCTAATAACCGTAAGCCGATCAAAACTTGGTCGCGTCGTTCGATGATCTTACCGGATTTTGTTGGTCTAACAATTTCTGTACACAATGGCCGTAACCATGTTCCAGTGATTGTATCTGAGCATATGGTTGGTCATAAATTAGGTGAATTCGCGCCAACTCGTACCTATCGTGGTCACGGTGTTGACAAGAAGTCTAAACGTTAATAGGTGCTATGATGGAAGTAACTGCTAAATTACGCGGTGCCGCTATCTCGGCACAAAAAGCACGTTTGGTTGCAGACCTAATTCGCGGCAAATCTGTTGCGCATGCTTTGAATATCTTAAACTTCAGCAACAAAAAAGCTGCAGTTTTAGTTAAAAAAGCATTGGAATCTGCGATTGCAAACGCTGAACACAATAACAGTTTAGATGTAGACGACCTTAAAGTTTCTACGATCTACGTTGATGAAGGCATGAGCCTGAAACGTATTTTGCCACGTGCTAAAGGCCGTGCAGATCGTATTACTAAGCGTACTTGTCACATTACCGTTAAGGTAGGGGTTTGATATGGGTCAGAAGGTTCATCCAATCGGTATCCGCCTAGGTGTTGTGAAACGTCATAACGCTAACTGGTATGCGAATCCGAAACAATATGCTGAATATTTGCTAAAAGATCTTCAAGTTCGTGAGTTTTTAACTAAAAAACTTAAGAATGCGATGGTGAGCAATATTCTTATCGAACGCCCTACAGGCGCAGCTAAAGTAACTATTAGCACTGCACGTCCTGGTATCGTGATCGGTAAAAAAGGCGAAGACATTGAGAAATTACAACGCGAATTAACAGCCATTATGGGTGTTCCTGCGCAAGTAAGTATCAACGAAATCGATCGCCCAGATTTAGACGCTCGTTTAGTTGCTGAAGCAATCGCTTCTCAATTAGAAAAACGTGTAATGTTCCGTCGTGCTATGAAGCGTGCGGTTCAAAACTCTATGCGTGCTGGTGCTAAAGGTATCAAAGTAGAAGTTTCAGGCCGTCTAGGTGGTGCTGAGATTGCTCGTACTGAATGGTATCGTGAAGGTCGTGTACCTCTTCATACTCTTCGTGCTGACATCGACTATGCTACTATGCGTGCTGAGACTACTTACGGTACGATCGGCGTTAAAGTATGGATCTTCCGTGGTGAGATCTTGGGCGGCATGAAACAAGTCATGAACCCAGCTCCAGCTGAAGAACGTCCAGCTAAACGTGGCCGTGGTCGTGGTGAAGGTCAAGAGCGTCGTGGTCGTCGCAATGATCGTTCTGCTGAAAAAGGAGAATAATCCATGTTACAACCTAAACGTACTAAATTCCGTAAAGTGCAAAAAGGCCGTAACACTGGTCTAGCACATCGCGGTAGCTCAGTATCTTTTGGTACTATTGCACTTAAATCAGTTGAACGTGGTCAAATGACAGCACGTCAAATTGAAGCAGCGCGTCGTACAATCAGCCGTCGTATTAAACGTGGTGGTAAGATCTTTATCCGTGTTTTCCCAGACAAACCAATTACTGAAAAACCATTAGAAGTTCGTATGGGTAAAGGTAAAGGTTCTGTGGAATACTGGGTTTGCCAAATCAAACCAGGTAAAGTCTTGTACGAAATTGATGGTGTTAACGAAGAACTTGCTCGCGAAGCGTTTACGCTTGCTGCTGCAAAACTTCCGTTTAAAACCACTATCGTGACTCGGACGGTAATGTAATGAAAACTAATGATCTACGTGAAAAGTCGGTAGAAGAGTTGACAGCTTTGCTTGATGAGCAACAGCTTAACCAATTCCGTCTTCGTATGGCGAAAGCAACTGGTCAATTGGGTAAATCGCACGAAGTTGCGCTTACTCGTAAGACAATTGCTCGTATTAAGACCCTCCTTACCGAAAAACAGGGGAACGGACAATGAGTGAACAAACAGTTCGCACGTTAACCGGTAAAGTAGTTAGCGACAAGATGGACAAGTCTATCGTTGTTCTTATCGAACGCCGCGTTCAACACCCGTTGTATGGCAAATTAATCCGCCGTTCAACTAAATTACACGCTCATGATGAAAACAATGTTGCTAAAGTTGGCGACGTAGTAAGCATCAAAGAAAGCCGCCCAATGTCTAAAACTAAGTCTTGGACTTTAGTTGAAGTTGTTGAAGCTGCTGCTGAGTAATTAAACGTTCTTGCATCATCGGTCAATTTCGAGTACTCTTTGAGCCTTTCGAAATTGCGACCGGTGATGCTCGGTTTTGGAGTAGGGCAATGATTCAAACCGAAAGTATGCTCGACGTAGCAGACAACAGTGGTGCTCGCCGCGTACAATGTATTAAAGTACTTGGTGGTTCACATCGTCGTTATGCTTCTGTTGGCGACATTATTAAAGTTACTGTAAAAGAAGCTATTCCACGCGCACGTGTTAAAAAAGGTGACGTGATGAATGCTGTAGTTGTACGTACAAAATTCGGCATCCGTCGTGCAGATGGTTCAGTTATTCGTTTCGATGATAACGCAGCTGTTATTTTGAACAACAACAAAGCGCCGATTGCAACTCGTATTTTCGGACCAGTGACTCGTGAACTTCGTACTGAACAGTTCATGAAAATTATTTCATTGGCTCCTGAAGTTCTATAAGAGGCACTCATGGCTAAGATTAAAAAGGGCGATCAAGTAATTGTGATCGCAGGTAAAGAAAAAGGCAAACAAGGTACTGTTTTGTCTGTTTCAAATGACCGTGTTAAGGTTGAAGGCCTTAACTTGGTAACGAAGCATCAAAAGCCTAACCGAGCTACTGGCGCTGAAGGCGGCATCGTAACTCAAGAAGCTGAGCTTCATATCTCTAACGTGGCAATTTTTAATGCTACAACCCAAAAGGCTGACCGTGTTGGTTACCAAGTGATTGAAGGCGTGAAAACTCGCGTATTCAAATCTAATGGTGAATCAGTGGCGGTAGCGAAGTAATAGGTTGACTAGGCAATGGCCAGACTTAAAACGCGTTACAACGACGAACTTAAGGCTCAATTAAAAGAAACATTGGGCGTTAAGAATGTGATGGATATCCCTCGCATTACAAAAATTACCATCAACATGGGTGTTGGTGCTGCATCAGCTGACAAGAAATTGTTAGATGGCGCTCTTTCTGATATGCAAGCAATTGCTGGTCAAAAACCAGTACTTACTTTAGCTCGTAAATCTATCGCTGGTTTTAAAATCCGTGATGGTTGGCCGATCGGCTGTAAAGTTACTTTACGTGGCGAACGTATGTACGAATTCTTAGACCGTTTGATCTCTATCGCGATCCCTCGTATCCGTGACTTCCGTGGTTTCTCTGCGAAATCATTTGATGGTCGTGGTAACTACTCAATGGGTCTTAAGGAACAAATCATGTTCCCTGAAATCGATTTTGATAAGATTGATCGTATTCGTGGTATGGATATTACCATCACTACGACTGCTCGCACCGATGACGAAGGCCGTGCGCTTATGCGTGCATTCGGCTTCCCGTTCAAATAAGAGGTCGATATGGCTAAGAAAGGTATGATTAATCGCGAATTGAAACGCGAAGCTACTGTTGCTAAATACGCTGCGAAACGTGCTGAATTAAAAGCAATTATCGCAAACGTAAATGCATCAGACGAAGAACGTTTCGAAGCGATGATGAAATTTCAAGCATTACCACGTAATGCGTCTCCAGTACGTCTACGTAACCGTTGTGGTTTAACTGGTCGTCCTCATGGTTACTTCCGTAAGTTCGGTTTAAGCCGTAACAAATTACGTGAAACAGTAATGCAAGGTGATGTACCGGGCGTTGTTAAGGCAAGCTGGTAAGGAGCACTATAAATGAGTATGCAAGATACCGTTGCCGACATGCTAACACGTGTTCGTAACGCACAAATGGCAAAGAAACAAACTGTTTCTATGCCAAACTCAAAGTTGAAAGTTGCGATTGCTAACGTACTTCAACAAGAAGGTTATATCGCTGATGTAGCTGTTGCTGACAATGAAGGCAAAGCGACTTTAACGATTACTTTAAAATATTTCGAAGGCAAACCAGTTATCGATACTGTGAAACGCGTAAGCCGTCCTGGTCTACGTCAATATCGCGGTAAAGATGCACTTCCTAGCGTTAAGCAAGGTTTAGGTATTGCAATTGTTTCTACAAGCAAAGGCATCATGACTGATCGCGCTGCACGTGCTGCAGGTATCGGTGGTGAAGTTATTGCTTTTGTTTCTTAATAGGTGATTCCTCATGTCTCGTGTGGCTAAAGCCCCAGTAACTGTACCTAACGGTGTTACAGTTACTCAGAACGGCCGGCAGGTCGAAGTGAAAGGCAGCAAAGGTACATTGTCTTTCAACCTGCATGCGCTGGTCGAGCTAAAACAGGAAGACGGTACTCTAGTTATTGCTCCTAAAGCTGAATCTAAAGATGCTTGGATGCAGGCTGGTACTGCTCGCGCTGTGCTTAACAACCTTGTAAAAGGTGTTAACGAAGGTTTCGAACGTAAGTTACAGCTTATCGGTGTTGGTTATAAAGCTGCGGTTAAAGGTAACATTGTTAACCTTAACCTTGGTTTCTCTCACCCGATCGACTACAACCTTCCTGAAGGTGTAACTGCAGAAACTCCTACTGCAACTGAAATTGTACTTAAATCAGCTGATAAAGCTAAATTAGGTCAAGTTGCTGCAGAAATCCGTGGTTACCGTCCGCCAGAGCCTTATAAAGGTAAAGGTGTTCGTTATTCTGATGAAGTTGTACTTCGTAAAGAAGCTAAGAAGAAATAAGGCGCGAGGTTCTTATGAACGAAAAGAAACAATCCCGTTTGCGTCGTGCGAAAAGCACACGCTTGCACATCCGTGCATTGGGTGCGACTCGTTTGTGTGTAAACCGCACTCCGCGTCACATCTATGCTCAAGTTATCTCTGCAGATGGTGGCAAAGTATTAGCGCAAGCTTCTACTTTAGACGCTACTCTACGTGCTGGTACTACTGGTAACGTTGAATCGGCTCAGAAAGTTGGTGCTTTAATTGCAGAACGTGCTAAAGCGGCTGGTGTAACTAAAGTTGCATTTGACCGTTCTGGTTTCAAATATCATGGTCGTATCAAAGCCTTGGCTGATGCTGCTCGTGAAAACGGCTTGGAGTTCTAATCATGGCTAAAGTTGAACAAAACGAAGGTCTTGTTGAAAAGCTGGTTGCCGTTGATCGTGTAGCCAAAGTTGTTAAGGGTGGTCGTATCTTCTCTTTCACAGCATTAACTGTTGTGGGTGATGGTAATGGTCGCGTAGGTTTTGGTCGTGGTAAAGCACGTGAAGTTCCAGCTGCTATTTCTAAAGCACTTGAAGCTGCTCGTCGCAACATGATTAATGTTGACCTTGTTGACGGTACTGTTCAGCACCCTATCAATGCTCGTCACGGTGCAAGCCGCGTTTACATGCAACCTGCTTCTGAAGGTACTGGTGTAATTGCTGGTGGCGCTATGCGTGCAGTTTTAGAAGCTGTAGGTGTACGTAACGTATTAACTAAGTGTTATGGTTCTACTAACGCTGCTAACGTAGTAAACGCAACTTTTAACGGTTTGCGTGATATGACTTCTCCTGAGAAAGTTGCTGCGAAACGTGGTTTATCAGTAGCACAAATTCAAGGGTAATCAATCATGAAAACGATTAAAGTTACCCAGACTAAATCTTCATCGCATCGCTTGAAAAATCACAAGCTTAGCCTTAAAGGTTTAGGTCTGCGTCGTATTGGTCATACAGTTGAAGTGCAAGATACGCCTTCTAACCGTGGTATGATCAACCAAGTTTACTATATGGTTAGTGTAGAGGAATAAGCCATGACTCTGCGTTTAAATACAATTGCACCTGCAGAAGGTGCTAAGCGTGACAACCTACGTTTAGGCCGTGGTATCGGTTCTGGCGTTGGTAAGACTGGTGGCCGTGGTGTCAAAGGTCAAAACTCACGTAAGAGCGGTGGTACACGTCCTGGTTTCGAAGGTGGTCAAACTGCGTTATATCGTCGTTTACCTAAATTCGGTTTCACTAGCCAAATGGCTTTGAAAACTGCTGAAGTACGTTTATCAGAACTCGCTAAAGTTGAAGGTGACATCGTGTCTCTTGAAACTTTAAAAGCTGCTAATGTTGTACGTAAAGATATGTTACGTGCACGTATCGTACTTTCTGGTGAAATTACTCGTGCGTTCACTGTTCAAGGTGTTGCATTGACTAAAGGCGCTAAAGCTGCTGTTGAAGCTGCTGGCGGTAAAGTCGAGGAGTAATCCCCAGTGTCTATGACTCCTAGTTCGACAGGTCATGTTAACATGATGAAAGGCCAGCCTTTTCATGTGAAATATCGTGAAATTATCCGCCGTATGATGTTCCTCATCGGGGCGTTGTTGGTTTTTCGACTGGGAGCACATATTCCAGTACCGGGCATTAACAATGCCGCACTAGAGAATCTGTTTAATGCAAACCAAGGTACGATCCTTGGTTTGTTTAACATGTTCTCAGGTGGTGCATTAGAGCGTATGTCAATTCTTGCTCTTGGGATTATGCCGTATATCTCTGCATCGATTATTGTGCAGTTAATGTCTACGGTTGTTCCTTCGCTGGAAGCTTTAAAGAAAGAAGGCGAACAAGGTAAGCGTAAGATCAATCAATATACGCGACAAGGCACATTGTTTCTTGCACTTGTGCAAGCTGTTGGGATGTGTGCAGGTCTGATTAGTCAAAATATTACTTTGACTAGTGGACTTGCTTTTTACGTTCCTGCTGTAACTTCTTTAGTTGCAGGTACAATGTTCCTGATGTGGTTAGGTGAGCAAATTACAGAGCGTGGAGTAGGGAATGGTATTTCCATGATCATCTTCGCTGGTATTGTTGCTGGTTTGCCGAACTTGGTTCTGCAATCTTTAACCTCAGTAGATAATGGCCAATCAAGTTTAATTGGTCTTGCAATTTTTGCATTGCTGTCTGTTGCAGTGTTAGCAGCAATTGTGTTTATTGAGAAGGCGCAGCGTCGTATTCCGGTAAACTATGCTCAAAAACAACAAGGTCGTCGTGTATTTACTGCCCAGCAAACACATTTGCCATTAAAAATTAATATGGCGGGTGTGATTCCTGCAATTTTTGCTAGTTCATTGCTATTGTTCCCAGCGAGCTTAGGGCAATGGGTAGGCAGCGCAGATCCAAATGCTGGCGTGATTAAACGTGGCCTACAAGATTTGGCACTCGTATTGTCGCCGGGTCAACCGATGTATTTGGTGCTATTTGGCGCATTAATTATCTTCTTCTGTTACTTCTATACTGCGCTAGTATTTAGCCCGAAAGAAGTGTCAGAGAATTTAAAACGTAGTGGTGCTTATGTACCGGGTATTCGTCCTGGTGAGCAAACTGCACGCTATTTAGATCATATTTTGAATCGTTTGACTTTTATTGGCGCGGTTTATATCACAATCATCTGTTTAATGCCGATGATTCTACAAAGTTCATTTGGTATTCCATTTAGCTTAGGTGGTACGTCTTTACTGATCGTAGTGGTGGTGGTGATGGACTTTATGGCTCAGCTTCAAGCTCATCTCACATCGCATCAATATGACAATCAATCGTTAATGCGTAAAACGACTGCTCATCCGAAAGGATAAGCGCACTTAGAGGTTTCATTATGAAAGTTCAAGCTTCTGTAAAGAAAATTTGTGGTAGCTGTAAAGTTATCCGTCGTAATGGGGTTATTCGCGTAATTTGCAGCGCAGAACCTCGTCATAAGCAGCGTCAAGGTTAATCTGATCAAGACCTGTTGATTTCAGTAGGCTAATTAGGTTATTATCCGCCCCTCAAAGATTTTGTCGGGCGGTTGATTATCTTAACTGCCTTTTTGGAGAAAATTGAATGGCTCGTATTGCCGGTGTAAACATTCCGGATAACAAGCATGCTGTTATCTCTCTAACGTACATTTTTGGTATTGGTCGCCACACTGCAAAAGCTATCTTAGCTGCTGCTGGTATTGCACCAACAACTAAAATTCGTGAATTAGATGACGCTCAGCTTGATGCGATTCGTGCAGAAGTTACTAAGGTTCCTACCGAAGGTGATTTACGTCGCGAAATTTCCATGAACATTAAACGTTTAATGGATTTAGGCTGCTACCGCGGTCTTCGTCATCGTCGCAGCTTGCCTGTCCGTGGTCAACGCACCAAAACTAACGCACGTACCCGTAAAGGTCCGCGCAAACCTATTAAGAAATAAGATTTCTGGAAGCTAAAAGATGGCTAAAGATACTCGCACACGCAAGAAGGTCACTCGTACCGTCTCTGAAGGTGTTGCACACATTCACGCTTCTTTTAATAACACCATTGTGACTATTACCGATCGTCAAGGTAATGCACTGGCTTGGGCTACCTCTGGTGGACAAGGCTTCCGTGGATCACGTAAATCAACTCCGTTTGCTGCTCAGGTAGCTGCTGAAGTTGCTGGTAAAGCTGCTTTAGATTACGGTTTGAAAAACTTGGACGTCCTTGTAAAAGGTCCTGGTCCAGGTCGTGAATCTGCGGTTCGTGCTTTAGGTGCAGTGGGTTATAAAATTAACAGCATTACCGATGTGACGCCAATCCCGCACAACGGTTGCCGTCCACCTAAAAAACGTCGCGTGTAAGGAGAAACATTCATGGCTCGTTATATTGGTCCAAAATGCAAACTCTCTCGCCGCGAAGGGACAGACCTGCAATTAAAATCTGGCGTTAAACCATTTGACGTCAAAACAAAAAAAGCTGCTAAAGCACCTGGCCAACATGGTGGCGCTCGTGGCGGCAAACAATCTGAGTACTCACTACAATTACGTGAAAAACAAAAAGTACGTCGTATGTACGGTGTTTTAGAGCGTCAATTTAGTAACTACTACAAAGAAGCTGCTCGTGTTAAAGGCGCAACAGGTGAAAACTTGTTGAAACTTCTTGAAAGCCGTCTAGATAACGTTGTTTATCGCATGGGTTTTGGTTCTACACGTGCAGAAGCTCGTCAGCTTGTATCTCACCGTTCAATCACTTTAAATGGTCGTCGTGTTAACATCGCGTCTATCCAAGTTAAAGCTGGTGACGTTGTTGCAGTTCACGAAGGTGCTAAACAACAATTGCGTATCAAAAACGCAGTTGAGTTAGCGACTCAACGTGGCATTCCAGCTTGGATTGAAATTGATCATTCTAAATTGGAAGGTACGTTCAAAGCTGCACCAGATCGTTCTGATTTACCTGCTGAAATCAACGAAAGCTTGATTGTAGAATTGTATTCTAAATAATCCTTGAGGTAGCAATAATGACGCGTACTGCAAATGAGTTTCTAACTCCGCAAGCGATCAAGGTCGAAGCGGCAAGCGGGACCTCGGCAAAAGTTATTCTAGAACCATTAGAGCGTGGCTTTGGTCATACTCTTGGTAATGCTTTACGTCGTATCCTTTTGTCTTCTTTACCTGGCGCAGCCGTGGTTGAAGTAGAGATTGAAGGTGTCGAGCACGAGTACAGTACTTTGGAAGGCTTGCAGCAGGACATCGTCGAGCTCTTGCTGAACCTAAAAGGATTGTCTATTAAGCTGTTCGATCAAAATGAAGCTTATCTGACATTGGAAAAACAAGGTCCTGGCGACGTTACAGCCGCTGATCTTCGTTTACCACACAATGTTGAAGTGGTTAACCCTGAACATTTGATCGGTACTTTAAGTGCTTCTGGCTCATTAAAAATGCGCCTGAAAGTTTCTCAAGGTCGTGGTTATGAGACTTCTGATTCACGCTTCCCTGAAGGCGAAACTCGCCCAGTGGGTCGTTTACAATTAGATGCTTCTTACAGCCCAATCAAACGTGTGTCTTATACAGTGGAAAACGCTCGTGTAGAACAACGTACTGACCTTGATAAATTGATCATTGATCTTGAAACCAACGGTACTGTTGATCCTGAAGAAGCAATCCGCAAAGCGGCAACAATCTTGCAACAACAAATTGCAATTTTTGTTGATCTTCAGAAAGATCAAGCACCAGTTGCTCAAGAGCCTCGTGAAGAAGTTGATCCGATTTTGCTTCGTCCAGTAGATGATCTAGAGCTTACTGTTCGTTCTGCTAACTGTTTGAAAGCAGAAAATATTTACTACATTGGCGATCTTGTTCAACGTACTGAAGTTGAGTTGCTTAAAACTCCTAACTTAGGTAAAAAATCGTTGACTGAGATTAAAGATGTTCTGGCATCGAAAGGCTTGCAATTGGGCATGCGTTTAGAGAACTGGCCACCGGCTAGCCTCCGCATGGACGATCGCTTTGCTTATCGTAGCCGTTAATTAAGTAGGACTATCACCATGCGTCATCGTAATAGTGGTGTGAAATTAGGCCGTACAAGCAGTCATCGTAAAGCGATGTTCCAAAACATGGCTAATTCTTTGTTCGAACATGAGTTAATTAAAACTACTGTTCCTAAAGCAAAAGAATTACGTCGTGTTGCTGAGCCTTTAATCACTTTAGCTAAAGTCGATTCTGTAGCAAACCGTCGTTTAGCGTTTGCTCGTACTCGTTCAGCTGCAACTGTTGGTAAATTATTTACCGTTCTTGGCCCTCGTTACAAAGAGCGTAACGGCGGTTATCTACGTGTTCTTAAAGCGGGCTTCCGTGCAGGTGATGCTGCACCGATGGCTTACGTTGAGCTAGTAGATCGCGAAGTTAACTAATTTCGTGAAGAGCAGCGTACGTTGTTCTAAAAAAGGTCGGTTTTTAACCGACCTTTTTTAATGCCTGCAGTTTTGTGTTAGCTGTATATTGTTAGACAATAATTCAATTTGTCCTTAAAAGATAAAAATAAAACGCCTTTTGCTTAAACTTGACATTGTGCATTGTCAAAAATGTGATTTAATAAATATAAATCTAAGATAGGTTAAAAGAACAACATGGAAAAACAAGTTGATATTCTCATTGTAGGTGCAGGGATCTCCGGTGTAGGTTTGGCTGCGCATCTTTCAAAAAATTGTCCAAATCGTTCATTTGAAATTATTGAACGTCGTGAAAGTTTCGGTGGTACATGGGATCTTTTTAAATATCCGGGTATTCGTTCTGATTCGGACATGTCAACTTTTGGCTTTAATTTTAAGCCGTGGAAAAAATCTAGTGTGCTTGCAGACGGTCCTTCGATCAAAGGCTATCTTTCTGAAGTGATTGATGAATATAAGATTAAAGAAAAAATTCATTTTCAGCACCGTGTTGTGAGTGCGAATTACGATTCACAAACTCGTAAATGGTCTGTTGTTATTGAAGATGCGAAGAAGAAACAACAAACCTGGGTTGCAAATTTCGTCTTTGGCTGTACGGGTTATTATAATTACGACCAAGGGTTCCAGCCTGAGTTTAAAGGGCAGGAAAACTTTAAAGGTACCTTCATTCATCCACAACATTGGCCTGAAAATTTTAATTACGCAGGTAAAAAAGTGGTCATTATTGGTAGTGGCGCAACAGCAATTACCCTTGTGCCAGCTATGGCAAAAGGCGGTGCAGGGCATGTGACTATGCTACAGCGCTCTCCGACATATATTGCCTCAGTGCCTTCTATTGACATCATTTATGACAAAATGCGTAAAGTATTACCTGAAGATGTTGCTTATAAACTGACCCGTGCACGAAATATCGGTGTCCAACGGGCTGTTTATGCTGTTGCACAAAAGCAACCTAAATTACTACGTAAGTTTTTATTAAAATCAATTGAGTTACAATTGAAAGGTAAAGTGGATATGAAGCACTTTACCCCAGATTACAATCCTTGGGATCAGCGCCTTTGTGTGGTGCCAGATGGTGATTTGTTTAAAATTTTACGTGAAGGCCGTGCATCTGTTGAAACCGATCAAATTGAAAGTTTTACTGAAAATGGCATTCAATTGAAATCAGGCAAGCATCTTGATGCGGACGTAGTAATTTCAGCTACAGGTCTAAATATTCAAATTTTAGGCGGGATCAGTGCCACAATTGATGGACAGCCATTAAATACCTCTAAACATATGTTGTACCGTGGCGTGATGGTCAGTGATGTACCCAATATGGCGATGATTATTGGCTATATTAATGCTTCATGGACATTAAAAGTCGATATTGCTTCTGAATACATCTGTAAATTGATTAACTATATGGATCAAAATGGTTATAACCAAGTGATTCCACAAGGCGATGCGACCGAGTTGTTAGAAGATACCGTAATGGGAAGTTTGACGTCAGGCTATATTGCACGTGCAGCGGATGTGATGCCAAAACAGGGTAAACATGCACCGTGGAAAGTCAGTAACAACTATTTGGCAGATCGTAAAGAATTAAAGCATGCTTCATTTGAAGATGGAGTGCTGAAATTTGAAAAAAAGTCAGATCAAGTGGCGGCTAAACCCAGATTAGTTTCTTAAGTCAGTTATAGAAAAAGGAGCATCATGCTCCTTTTTTTTGCTTTAGATGAGTGACTTTAGGGTTTTATTTGATGCGCTTTATTTGTTGAAAAATATATCATGTTGAAAATAAGGAAAAGTACACAGGGTTAATGTGAATATTCAAGAACATTCAGAATTTATAAAATTAAATGCTTATGAGCTATATACCAAAGCTTGGCAGCCTGAAACAGCAGATAAAGATGTAACTTTGGCCCCGATTATATTGATGCATGATTCACTGGGGAGTGTGGATTTGTGGCGTGATTTTCCTGCGCAATTGGCTGCTGAGTCTGGCAGAAAGGTGATTGCTTATGATCGGTTGGGTTTTGGTCGTTCGTCAGCAAATCCTGATGTATTAAGTACTGATTTTGTCTATGCCGAAGCACAGCAGGGCTTTAAGGTGCTACTTCAACATTATTCCATTCAACAGTTTATCGTGATGGGACATAGTGTTGGTGGGGGAATGTCTGTCGTGATTGCCAGTGAATATACTGAACAATGTCGAGGTCTGATCACCATAGCAGCACAGTATGAAGTGGAAGAACTGACATTATCGGGTATACGTGAAGCTAAAACAGGGTTTGCGCAGCTGGGACAACTTGAACGCTTGGCTAAATATCATGGGGATAAAGCCCAATGGGTTTTGGATGCTTGGACTGAAACTTGGCTCTCACCGAGTTTTCGTCAATGGAACCTCGAGCAATATGTTGGAAAAGTACAGTGTCCAAGCTTGATCATCCATGGAGAACTGGATGAATACGGGACGACAGCACAAGCTCAGAAACTTTTTTCGGGTATACAAGGTGATGCTGAACTAGAGATTTTGGAAGGGCTTCATCACATGCCGCATAAAGAGCAACCCGCATTGGCCACTGCACTGATCTGTGATTTTGTGAATGATTTAAGTTGATATCGAAAGAATGAAAAAAGCCCATCAGATGATGGGCTTTGTTGTTATAAAGAGCGGGAAATCAGCTCTTTCATAATTTCATTGGTACCTGCATAAATACGATTGGCTCGATTGTCGATATAAGCCCGTGCAATTGGATATTCAAGCATATAGCCATAGCCACCATGCAACTGCAGACATTCATCCACGACTTTGGAAAACATTTCTGAAATTTTGTATTTAGCAGCGGCTGCAGCGTCAATACCGAGCTGTTCCTCAAGTTGTAGTTCCATACAGCGATCTAGATAAGCTCGACAAAAATCGATTTCAGTACGTAGTTCTGCCAATTTAAAACGGGTGTTTTGGAAACTTGATACCGTTTTGCCAAATGCCTTACGTTCTTTGGTGTATTGAACTGTGTGCGCAAAGGCTGCTTCTGCACCGGCTTGGCAAATAATCGCAACCAACATGCGCTCCCAAGCCAATTCCTTCATCAGCATCATAAAGCCCATACCTTGCATGCCGAGTAAGTTGCTTTTAGGGACGCGGACATTATCAAAGAACAGTTCACAGGTATCCTGACCTTTCATGCCAATTTTGTTTAAAGGTTTGCCTTTACTAAAACCGACGCGATCTGCCTCGACGATAATTAGCGATAAATTAGCTGAGCCTTTTTCACTATTGCCTGTCTTACAGACCACAATCGCCATGTCACATAAATAGCCATTGGTGATAAAAATTTTTGACCCATTAATAATATAGTCATCACCATCTTCTGTAGCAGTTGTGCGTACGGCTTGTAGGTCTGAACCTGTGCCCGGTTCGGTCATTGCAATGGCAGTCACGGTTTCGCCAGAAGCCATTTTCGGCAGCCAATGCAGCTTTTGTTCTTCATTGCCAAAGTTATGAATATAATTGGCCACGATGTCGGAATGCAGTGAAAAGCCAGTAGAGGAGTCCATGGCATAGGCCTGCTCTTCAATCAGAATCATGCTATAGAGTCGGTCTACACCATAGCCGCCATAAGCTTCGGGCATGGTCGGGCAAAGCAAGCCCATGGCACCGGCTTTATTCCATAAGTCACGGTCTACATGTTGTTGTTTTTCATATTTTTCGATATTGGGCACAACTTCTTTTTCATAAAATTTTCGTACTGTTTCACGAAATGCATCATGTTCTGCATTAAATAATTGACGTGGCAGCATGTTGTTGAGTGGGCGAATCGCTCCAGATTGCATTTTGAATATCCTATTCATTTTTATGGCTTTGTCTCAACTTATAAGATGCAGCGAGTGACTGCAATGTGCAGAACATTCAAAAGCAGGAAATGCGATGAAGCATTCGGTCAATCTGTGAAAACACTCCACTTCAATGGGGTGGATGAGTTACACTAGACGGGTTCAACGATTGGGGAAGACAATGACTGATGAAATCAGCTTAGAAGAGCGTAAAGTGATCTACCGTGCACGTCGTGGTTTAAAAGAGATTGATGTTTATTTTGATCCCTACGTCAAAAATTACTATTTACAAGCCGATGCAGCTGAAAAAGACATGTTTGCAGAACTCGTTGCTGCAGAAGATCCAGATTTGTTGGATTGGTTTATGGAAGTTAGTGAACCGCCACGTCCTGAATTAAAAACGTTTATTCAAAAATTAAAACATTACGTTCATGGATAATCGGCAATTCAAACTGAAACGCAGTTTTTTATCGCATGCGTTTCAGTTTTTTATTTTTGCGGTATTGATGACGCTGCTTTATCAGTTACTAACACCCATGCTTTGGGGGATATTTTTTCTCATCGGGCTAGTGGTTTATGTTCTGTTTTTCCGTAAGCATTTACACGTCACCAGTCTAGAATATTTGGATGGAACTGATTGGTCTTTGCAACGACTGAACCGCCCAGTACAACGTGTTCAAATTAGCCATATTTTGGATCATCAAATGTATATTGTGGTGTACTTTATGCATGCACGTGCAAAACCGGTGATTATTTGGCGCGATCAATTGTCATTGAAACAGTGGAAATCACTCAAAGTATTGGCCAAAATGATCTAATTGTTAGACAACCTTATTTTTTAAAATTCAATAAAATACAAATATTTCATTATCTTATCTTGTAGGTAAAATAATCTTGTCTGACAGGATTGGATTTTATTGGCAAAATATTTAAATTGTCAGACAATTTTAAGCTGTGCGGTGATTCTCTGCCTATATATTAGCCTTACCAACAGCCCTTAAAGGAAATCATCATGATGATGCCAACTTGGATGTTTCTGGTAATAGCGATTGTGTTAGCAATTGTTATAGGACGACTAGGAACAGTGCTGAAGGAACAGTTAACTCAAAAATAAGCAGTCAAACGCTTTCACAGTTAATAAGTAGCATGTGCCGAACCGTCGCTATGCTACTTTTTTTTGCCTAAAATTTAGTCTTTCTAAAAAATCAGTCAATTGCATTCAGCGTGATTCATGGCACAGTGTGTCGTTCAAATTAGAGCAAATACTCTTTTATTCATTTTTTGCTTCTGATATGTTTGTCGTGATGGACATAACACAATTATAGAGGACAGGAAAATGTCGAGCGTCCAAAAAATATGCCAGGGTGTGGCAGTTGTAGCAATAACAAGTACATTATTCGCGGGTTGTTCGCAGGTTGTAAAAACCGGTGCTAATGTCGCACTCGGATTTACCGAAAAACATATTGTGCCACCCATTTTAGCCATGGAAGATGCTGAAATGGTGTGTAATTCAGGTAATTCATTAACTCCAGCCATTATGGCCACCAAAGATATGGGCGCAGACCCAACACGTGTGGCTGTGTTGATGTATTCAGCAGCAGGGATTTGTGCAGAACAAAAAGCCTTGGACGCAGAGTTACGCTATTTACGTGCATCTAAAGCCAACCAAGTGACCGAAGCACAGGATGCCCGTGTTGAGCAAAAGCGTTGGGCGGCACTTGCGGCACAGCGTCAATATACCGGCTATCAATTATTTCAAGATCGTTTTGAAAAGAAGTATAAGAAAAGTCTAGGTGAAGGCTGTCCAAAAATGAACAGCGACATTGACCAAACAGTGTATATGTTGGGAATGTTAAGTGGCTTACAGGCCATGACCAATGATATTAACTCAGGTGGGGCGGTAAACGTTCCGAAAGACATTGCTGCGATCGTTGAACGCGGTATGGTGTGTCTGAATAATGAAAAATTCTGGGGCGCACCAAATGCAACCCGCGCTGTGATCTGGACGTTATTGCCGGGTGCAGGAGATGGAAAACCTGATCCATACCAAACCTTAAAACAATCGGCGCAAATTGGTGAGCAAAAAGGCGTAAGACTGTCACATGCGTTATATGCAGTTGCTGCACAAGCCAGTGGCGATGATGCGAAAATCCGTGATGCCTTACGTACCTTTGCACAAGCGCGTAGTGATGAAAAACCTGTTAACCCGCAATTTAAGCTTATCGACAGTATGGCTGAAAGCATGGTGAAAGGGATTTCAGATCGTTATTGGACTGAACATACAGGCGTTCGTACCGGTGATGATGGTATGGAACATTTCTGGGATGAAAGTGCCAATAGTTCCGAGCTTGATGATTTGTTTAGTGGTGATGCTGAAAGCAGTGGTGCTACAGAAACGAGTGGTGCTGCAACAAATTAATAAAGCATGTAGTCCAAATGTGAGGTACAGGAGGAGCGAAAATGAAAACACAATTTTTAATTCCGAAAATTGTCTTTCTTGCCGTATTCGTTTCGATCTGTGCCTCGCTACAGGTATTTAAAGACTATTTTATCTACTGGCAAGATGATTTATTTCATGACTTTTGGCGCTTATGGACGGCCCATTGGGTTCATGTTGGTTGGATTCATTTTGCTTTAAATATGTTGGCCTTTATCTGCTTACCGTTTATTTTTCCAAGAGTTTCAATATGGCACTTTGTTGCCATCTTATTGATTTTATCCCCTTTAATCAGTCTAAGTTTCTATTTTTTCCTTCCCGATATTGAAGCCTATGCAGGATTATCTGGTGTCTTGCATGGCGCCTATGTTGCGGTCGCTTGCGTACATTTAATGTATAAGCGGGAGCGAAATTTTGCAGCCTTTGTCCTCTTGCTGATTTTGGCAAAATTGGTGTGGGAAAATACCGTAGGGAATACCGGAACGGCAGAATTAATAGGAAGCCCCGTTTTAGTCGAAGCCCATTTATTGGGGGTGATTTGGGGCATTGTCATCGCCGTGTTTTATCTTATTGGTAATTATTTCTGGGATCGCTAACGCACTTTAGGTGATTGGGTTGACAAAAAAAACCGAAAAGAAAATACATATTGTCATTTTAATGTTTTGAATATTGATGCAAATTTAAACGTAATAATAAAACAGTTAGGTCAGGGAAAGGAACTTCTCGAGCCGATAAGGAAAAGGATGCTTAGCCCCGCTAGGCTCCAAAATAAAAAATAGGAAGACTCATGCAAAATGATACACAAAACAGATCCGGCATCGTCGGGCTGTTAAGGTATGTCTGGACAGAATGGATTTCGACTCTAGTCGTGTTGATCTTGCTTCTGCTTACATTGATTATCGGGACAGGGGAGATGATTCATGGTCAGCTTCTGCGTACTGGTGAGCGTTTGTATGGTAATGAAAGCATTGGGATGCAGTATTCATTTTTACGTGCAGAACCGACCAAGCCAGATTGTGACCGCCACCCAGATGTAGAAAAAATGGTGCAAACGCAAATGAAAGCCAATGCGGCGGATGAATTTGCTGACATTTTTGGTACAGCATCTGAATCCGATGTACGTGCATCAGTCATGGCAGGTGTACAGCAATGTGAAGAAAAATTCCAATTTTATGACAAAGCAAAAGCTTATTTAGATGAGCATCCAAGTATTCGTACTTATCGTGCGATTGAAACGACATTCTTTGGCATCTTTAAATTTGGTTCTGAAAACCGTGTATTGATTCTTTTATTGATGGTCTTGGTATCTGCCATTACCGCTTCAGTGAAATTTCACCATATCGGTCTACGTGCGCCAACAACACGCTTGGATTATAAAGTCTATGCTTTATTCATGGCGATTGGTAATGGCCTATTAACCTTCTCGGTATATAGCCAATTTAATTCAGTCCTGAATTCTGGGGTGAAATCGACCACAGAAACTTTGGCGGTATATTGGTTGTGGTTAGCCCTGTTTGGTATTGTCACCCTCATCAGTATTTATCAGTTCTTTAAACCACCTGCGGCGAAAGAGCAGGGGGCGGGGAATATTGGTTTTGCGCTATTGAGTGTACCGTTGTATGCCTTTATGGCGATTATTACGGGTGTAGCATTTACCTTCTTTATGGACTACCCAATGGGTCAGGGGATTTACCTCGGACAATTGGTCGAATTCTCTGGGATTTTCCTGAACCTTGCACTGTTTATTTGGGCCGGGATGTTATTGACCCAAACGCGTGTGATGGATTTGTTCTTGGGGATTTTACGTCCATGGAACTTAGCACCTGAGACCTTGACGTGGTTAATTCTGATTGCCGCGGCGATTCCAACCGCTTATACCGGTGCTTCAGGGATTTTCGTTGTGGCAGCCGGTGCAATTATTTATAAAGAAGTGTGGAACTCTGGCTCTCGTCGACAGTTCGCACTCGCTGTATCTGCAATGTCAGGTTCCTTAGGTGTGGTCATTCGTCCGTGTCTATTGATTATCTTGATCTCGATGCTTGATAGCCGCCATGTCACGTCAGATGAACTATTTGATCACGGTATCTATGTGTTCTGGCTAACAGCATTCTTGTTCTTGGGTATTTCACTATTCTTGGCAGAAACACGTTTCCGTGTGGCATCGCCGAAAGTGGCTATTCCGGGCATGCTCAAAGCATTCATTCCCGTGATTCCGTATATTGTACTGACCTTGCTTGTGATTGCTTTCTACAAGTACGGTTTAGATACACAAATGGATGAGTTCACCGCGCCTGTGGTTCTACCGATTATTCTGATTGTTTACATTATGTTTGACCGTTGGTTTGCAGATCGTTTTACTTCGCAAACTGTAGATGCACATGAACAACTCAGCTTACAACATGAGCAAAGTTCTGAGTTCATGCGTGAACATGGTGGACATGGGGCTAACCGTCGTGGTTTCGGTAGTTCAATTTGGTTTGCTTCTTCAGAAACGGTTGGACACATTGGCGCATTAATTATCTTAATGGCCTTGTCGGCAAGTGTCGGCGGTTTGATTGAACGGACAGAGATCGTTGAATTATTACCAACGCATTTGGGCAATATCTATATTTCGTTGGCCTTTATCGCATTGTTGTTGGCGATTATTGGTATGACGACAGATCCATTCGGGGCAGTGATTTTGGTTGCAGCAACGATTGCACCAGTAGCTTATGAAAATGGTATTCATCCGATTCACTTCTGGATGATCGTTTTGGTTGCCTTTGAGCTCGGTTATGTTTCGCCACCTGTAGCGCTGAATCACTTATTGACACGACTCTCCGTCGGGGATGAGGAGGTGCGGGCAGCAGATGCAGAAGCAAAAGCCCAATACACCAATTTCTATTATCGCTATGAACGTTGGATTTTACCGATCCTTGTATTGTTCCCAGCTTTGGTGATCGTGACTTATGCTCCTTATATTCTGAAACTGTTTGGTTGGTACCAATAAATTCGCAGTGAGCTATACAAAAAGCACCTTCGGGTGCTTTTTTATTGAATAAGGGGCTGTGCGATTGATGGTAAGTGAATGAGACTATTATGACTCTTTAAATTTATTTTGTAGGATCGGACTACAAAGCAAAATCGCTAAAAATATAAAAGCAAAGCCGAATAGGCTGTAAATATCTGGCAATTCTTGCCACAGTGTAAAGCCCCAAATACCGGCAAAAATAATCGCGATATAGTTGACGGGACCAATTTGACCTGCGGGTGCAAGCTTATAGGCATTGGACATAAAAATTTGACTGATATTGGCCAAAAGTCCCGCTGTAATCAGAAAAGCTAACTCCTTTAAACTATAAGGACGCCAGAGCCAGAGCATCGGGATCATCGATATGAGCGTGCCAAAAAAGCAGAAATAAAACACGATGCGTTCAGGTGGTTCAGTTGCTGTAAGGGCACGGACAGTGACAAATGCCATGGCTGCCAAGAAGCTTGCGGTCAGTCCGATCAGTGATAACTGATTGAACATTCCTGCATCGGGCTTTGCGACGAAGAGGACGCCAATCAAACCAATGACTGCGGCAATGAGCATACTCAGGGTCATTTTTTCTTTTAAAAATAACCATGCAATTAAGGGGATGAAGATCGGCGAGGAATAGGTGAAGACCATGGCATTGGAGAGTTTTAAGTGGGCAATGGCATAAAAAAAGCCATACATTGCCACCAAGCCTACAATTGAACGCCATGTATGCATCCACAATTTTTCAGTTCTAAAAAATGTGCTGCCCTTTTGTAGGATCAAAGGTAGAAAGATCAATAAGCCAACCGCATTGCGAAAAAAAACGATGGTGGCATTATCTACTGTGTGAGATGCGAAGCGTATACAAACCCCCATAATGGAAAAAAGCAGCGCTGATAGCATGAGAAAGCCAATTGCTTTGGGGATATTTTGTGGTGTAGTAGTGGACATAACAAAAAGGCTAGAATATCTGATGATATTCTAGCCTATAAGTACGCATGGTGTAGCAGAGGTCGGTTATTTTGCTTGTTGTGCTAACTGTGCTTCGAGTAATTTAATTTGTTCTTCTTTCAGTTTAATCAGCTCATCTGCATCTGAATGTTGCTGTTTTAAGCTTTGCTCCTGATCATTCAATTGTTGTTGAATGTCATCTAATTTGGCAATTTCCTCTTTGGCTAAAGAGGCATTTTCAGGTACAGCTGCATCTAAAATGTCTTCTTCGACCAATTTAAGGGTTTCAGTCTCTGCGACAGGGACTGATGCTTCAGTCTCAGATTGGACAGGGGTTGCAACAGGCGGTTTAGCCGGTGCAGCGACCAGTTCTTCTTGAAGTGCAGATTTATCTGCTGTACTGCTGCTTAACCATTGATATGCAAAAAAGATAGCAATCAATAACGTTAAGCCCCCAATGATTCCAACTAACAATTTTGGATTATGTCTTTGATCTTCTGTCATTGCTTGACCTTAATTTTTATTTAGGCTGACGTGGCTTAAATTGGATCACACCGATATCGTCTGGCACGGCAGGTTGTTCAGGTTGATCGACATGAGTCGGTCGATTTTCACTGTAACCACAATCAATGCATTCGATCCATTCGTCTTCGCCAGAGGTCAGCATGACAACCCGGTCCATCGCTTGGCATTTTGGACATTTTGCACCTGCAATGAAGCGTCGTTTAATGGTCATCATACTTACCTTGAATCTAACTAAGGTCTCTAGTTTAAGCGTTTTTAGATGCGTTCGTCCAACCTTGATGACGCAGCAAAGCATCTATTTTTGGCTCGCGTCCGCGGAAATTGATAAATGCGTCAAGTGCCGTATCTTTTCCGCCAACTGCTAGAATAAATTGTCTAAACGACTTGCCAGTCGAAGTATTAAAAATTCCTTCATTTTCGAATCGGTCGAAGGCATCACTTGCCAAAACCTCTGCCCATTTGTATGAATAATAACCAGCAGCGTAACCACCTGCAAAGATATGACTGAAACCATGTTGGAAACGGTTGTACGAAGTAGTGGGTGCAACTGCATATTTTTGACGAATATCGTCTAAGGTTTGTTGGATGCCTGCAGCGTCCAAAGCAGGGTTGGCCTTATGGATATTTAAGTCAAACATGGCAAATTCAATTTGACGTAATGTTTGCATCCCAGACTGGAAGAAACGTGCATCTTGCAGTGCTTTTAGCAGATCGGCTGGTAAAGTTTGTTTTGATTCGATATGTTCACTGAGTAAATCTAAACTTTCTTGATCCCAAGTCCAAAATTCCATGAATTGACTTGGTAGCTCTACTGCATCCCACGCCACGCCATGTGTACCAGCCACAGCAATATTATCGACTTCAGTGAGCATGTGATGTAAGCCATGACCAAATTCGTGGAACAACGTCGTTACTTCATCATGGGTAAGTAAAGCAGCTTGCTCACCGACAGGTGGGGTAAAGTTGCAGACCATGTAGCAAATTGGTTTTTGCAGACCATTTTCAGTTTGCATGCGTGAACGGAAGCCGCTCATCCATGCGCCGCCACGTTTACCGCTTCGTGCATACAGGTCAAAGTAAAAACCGCCAATCACGCTGCCTTGATCTTCAAGTTCAAAATAACGTGCATCAGGATGCCAAACAGGCGCTTCACGCTCGATTACATTGATGCCATAGAGACGATTTACAATGCTGAACAAGCCTTGAATAATTTTAGGTGCAGGGAAGTAGGGCTTCAGGTCTTCTTGTGACAAATTAAACTGTTTAACTTTGAGTTTTTCTGAATAGAAAGTGGCATCCCACGGTTGCAACTCAGTGATACCGTCTTGCGCTGCAATGGCTTTCAGTTCAGCGATTTCTTTCTCTGCTGGTGCACGCGCATGTTCTGCCAATTCAATCAGGAACTGATCTACTGTTGCCACATCGGGTGCCATTTTGCTTGCTAAAGACAATTCGGCGTAGTTGTTAAAACCAAGCAGGCTAGCCATTTCCTGACGTAGTTTCAAGATTTCTTCCATGACCGCTGTATTATCAAATTCAGCAGAGTCTGCCTGATCAGAAGCACGTGTGGTATAGGCTTTATAGAGTGCTTCACGCACTTCGCGGTCTTCTGCATAGGTCATAATGGCAATATAAGACGGGAAGTCGAGTGTGGCTACAGCCTGTTCGAGTTCGCGTTGCTGACCATATTGTTTCAGAAGTTCAATACTGCCTTGAGGTAGTCCTTTGAGCTGCGCTTCAGTTAAAGGTTTGAAGTAGGCTTGGGTGGCATCCAATACGTGATTGGAAAAGTCTGATGATAACTGTGAAAGTCGTGCAGATATTTCTGCATAGCGTTTTTTCGCTTCACCTTCTAAGGCTACGCCTGAAAGTTTAAAATCTCGTAACGCAAGTTTAATCGCGCTTTGCTGTGCTGCAGGAAGCGTGTCGAATACACTGTTGTCATGTACATGCTGATACGTTTGATACAACACTGTATGTTGACCTAGCTGCGTATAGTACTCACTCAGGCCAGGTAATAAAGATTGATAGAGTTCACGAGTTTCAGCATTATTCATCACAGCATTTAGATGCGAGAGCACACCCCAAGCTTCACTCATATTATTTTCAAGGTCATCGACCTGTTCTAACGTATTCAGTTGTTTTTGTACCGAATCTGGAACAACCGTCAGTTCATTTAGAAATTGTTGACCGTGTTGAATCGCATTTTGAATTTTTTCTTTGAGTTGATCTAAGGTAATTTGATCAAATTGAGGAACGGGCAAAGTTGCCTTTTCT
Organism: Acinetobacter sp. YH12126; assembly: GCF_013418745.1. Lineage (NCBI taxonomy): Bacteria > Pseudomonadati > Pseudomonadota > Gammaproteobacteria > Moraxellales > Moraxellaceae > Acinetobacter > Acinetobacter sp. YH12126. The sequence continues at coordinate 57,310 of NZ_VPBM01000021.1, forward strand.
AAAGTCATATTTTCTACTTCATATAAATCCTGAGTTATTTATAGATGTAGGGTTTGTTGCAGGTTAAATCAAGGTTTATATTTTTATTCTTTATTATGAAATAAAAAGCCTACATGTAATGCAGGCTTAATGATGAATTAACAATCAGGATCAATCACAAAATTTGTTTGATTGAATTTCTGCCACGAGCCTGTTGCCGCACCATCAACCACTAAAATAGAAATAATTCCCCAGTCGACTAAAACCCCGAGAAGGGTTGTAGGGTCAAACGTTTTTGTAGGAACGACTGTAGTCGTTTTACAGCCTGTTTTTTCAGCCTTTAAAACATAGTTTTCTTTCTTTTTAAAAGTATAAACAGCATTGTTTTTACCTATATACTATTAATTTACATAGAGTTTTGCATCGGCATCGTTACTACGAATGTTGACCGTTTGAGATGAACCATTAAACATGGTTGCACACCCTGTGCTGAATAAAATTGAACATGTTAGTAGTACAGTAAATATTGTTTTCATAATAACTGCCGTTAAAAGACGGCTAAAAGATAGTAATATTAGTTGAAATATCAAGCATTTAATTTTAATTTAAGAATCAAAAAGAGCGCCGAAGCGCTCTTGATTTAAACCTTAATCCGCAGATGATTTTGCATTGGATTTTTTCTTTTTCGGTTTAGATTTTTTCTTCACTTTATCTTTAGCCTTCGCTTCAGATTTGCTTGCAGATTTTTTAGCAGGCTTTTTACCGAATGAACTGGGCTTAGATTTCGATTTTTTGCGTCGTATGGGCTGTTCTCCATCTTCAGCAGCGTTGGTTTTACGCTCTGAAAAGACTTCTTCTTTGGCTGTAGGCTTTGCAACACGAGGGGCACGCGCTCGAATAGCACGACCTGCATGACTCAATTGTTGAATCAATTCAAAGTCGATTTTGCGCTCTTCTAGATTTACACCAGCGACTTTAATTTTCACTTCATCGCCGAGACTGAAAACTTGACCTCGAGATTGACCAATTAAGCTCTGACTCGGTTGGTCATAGATAAAGAAGTCATCACCCAATTGGCTGACGTGGATCATGCCATCAACATATAAGTCTTTGAGCGTTACAAATAGGCCGAATTCAGCAGTCGCACTGATGGTGCCGACAAACTCTTCACCTAAATGCTGCTGCATGTAATGGCACTTCAACCATGTAGTGACAGAACGAGAAGCTTCATCTGCACGGCGCTCGGTCGCAGAGAAGTGTTCACCTGCATCATCCAGCGAAGCGCCAGAAATTGGGTAAGGTTTTTTCTTCAATTGTGCTTTGATGGCACGGTGAAGTAACAAGTCTGGATAACGACGGATTGGAGATGTGAAATGCGTATACGCTTCATAAGCCAAGCCAAAGTGACCTGCATTGTTCGCGCCATAATAAGCTTGCATCATTGAGCGGAGTAAAACGGCATGAATGCTTGGAGCATCAATACGGTCTTTGGTGGCATCAATCACGGCTTGATAGTCAGCTTGAGTCGGCTGTTCAGGGAATGGTAGCCCCAATAACTTCACAAAATCACGAACCTTTTGAATGCGTGAAAACTCAGGTGGCTCATGCACACGGTACAGCATTGGAATTTCATTTTTTAATGCATATTCTGCCGCTGCGACGTTTGCCAGCAACATACATTCTTCAATCAGTTTGTGTGCATCATTACGGCTACGCGGTAGGATTTCGTTAATACCGCCTAGCTCATCAAAGGTCATATAAGTTTCAACGGTTTCAAATTCCATCGCGTGGCGTTCAGCACGTAAGCCTTTCAACACTTGATACAATTGGAATAAGGTATTGACCGATTTACGTACATCACGGTCTTCAGGAATGGCTTGACTATTACCCTCAAAATATTCGGCCACTTGAGTATAGGTCAAACGAGCTTTTGAATGCATTACACCCGGATAGAACTCAAACTTAGTGACACGACCCGCGCGAGATAAGTTTAAATCACAGACCATACATAAACGGTCTACGTGTGGGTTCAAAGAACATAAACCATTCGACAGCGCCTCAGGCAACATCGGCAATACAAAATGAGGGAAGTACACCGATGTACCGCGCTCTTGAGCTTCGTCATCGAGCGGTTTACCCGGACGTACATAATGGCTGACATCGGCAATTGCCACCACAACACGATAACCACCACCCGGACGTTTTTCCGCATACACGGCATCATCGAAGTCACGGGCATCTTCACCATCAATGGTGACAAGTGCTAAATCACGTAAATCGACACGACCTTCACGGTCTTGTTCTGACGGTTCTTTAAAGCTGTCGGCTTCTTGTTGTACTGCTTCAGGGAATTCGTAAGGTAAACCAAATTCTAAAATGGTTTGCGGAATAATAATTTCAGTGTCTGCTTTATCAGCCATCGACTGAACAATATGACCTGTCGCAAATTCTTCTTTGGTTGGGTAGCTGTCAATCGCAATACGTACAGAGTCACCGAGTTTGACTTTGGCATGCTCGATTAATTCTCTTTCTAACGTAATCGGTTGGTGTGCATTGGGATTTGCCGGCTGAATAAAATATTCACCTTCATACTCAGACACTTTACCAATAATTTCTTTGACACGATGCTGTAGAACTTCAGTAATAAAGCCCCATGCTTTGCCTTTACGGTCTACCGAAGTTTGGCGGACTTTAACACGGTCACCATTAAACACCTGACGTAACTCACGCTCAGGAAGTAAAAGGTCATCTTCACCGCTAATATTGGCTGTGCCTAAACCTTTTGAGTTGATATAAACCGTTGCTTCATGAGTCGGTTGCTCAGCTGCAAGCTGGAACTTAAATCCATCTTTCATCAACTGACCATCTCGAACCATCGCAATCAGACGATGACTCAGTGCATCAATACTTTTTTGATCGGCAATTTCAAAATGTTCTACAAGATCGGCATGCGACATTGCAGTTTTCAGTTGTTCAATCGTCTCTTGAATCAGAGTACGGCTTGGAATTGGATTGTCATAACGTTCGGCTTCAGCTTTTGCTTCAGGGTCGACCCAGTTTTTCATATGTATTTGGCTTCAAATCAGAAGATTAGGATTAGCATAAGTCATGCAAGCAGATACTGCACGCAATTGATTGCAATAAAGTGTTTTATGCCGATATTTTATAAGGTTTAAAGCTGAAATGTAGGGGACAGCAGTGTGCGCTGAACTAATTTTGCACTAATTTTTTGAAAATCGTTTAAAAAATATCTAATTGAGTAAAAAAATGAAAAAAATATAACGACTGTGCTTGCAGTCGTATCATGATCTTTGTATTATGGCGGCACGTTACGGTGAGATGGGTGAGTGGCTGAAACCACATCCCTGCTAAGGATGCATACGGGCAACTGTATCGAGGGTTCGAATCCCTCTCTCACCGCCACGATTTACTTATGTCGCGCTCATAGCTCAGCTGGATAGAGCACTTGGCTACGAACTAAGGGGTCGGGAGTTCGAATCTCTCTGAGCGCACCAATAAGTAAATCTGAAAACGTAGTCTTTTAAGACGACACAAGTTACGCGCTCATAGCTCAGCTGGATAGAGCACTTGGCTACGAACTAAGGGGTCGGGAGTTCGAATCTCTCTGAGCGCACCAACTTGAACAAATTACCGCACATGTTGCGGTTTTTTTGTGCCTGTGATTTATCGTTTTGATGCAGCCTGTCTTTTGTCTTTTGTCTTTTGTCTTTTGTCTTTTGTCTTTTGTCTTTTGTCTTTTGTCTTTTGTCTTTTGCTTTTATAAAGCGTTCTATTCCATTTGCTTTCTTCAACAGATTAACGCTTATTTCAGATGTTCATGGTGATGCATTTTTTTTAAAGCTAAGATAAAGAAAAGTTGGGTGAGTTAAAGCCGTGATTCAATGAGGGCAATATATTTTTTATCCATTTTGAGCATTTATACGTGAGTATTGCTAAGTTTAAATTTCAAACTTGTGATTCAAAAGCCATTAAAAAAGTAAATCTAGCTGATTTTTAGCGTGTTTAAAGGGTAATTGTTTATTTGCTGTGCGTTTGGTTAAATTTATATGAAAAAGCTCTTAACAAAAAATAAAAATCACGTATAATGAGCCTCATCAAGACGTCGCGCTCATAGCTCAGCTGGATAGAGCACTTGGCTACGAACTAAGGGGTCGGGAGTTCGAATCTCTCTGAGCGCACCAACTTGATCAAGATTGAAAAAACCGCACATGTTGCGGTTTTTTTGTGTCTGAAATATAGCTAAAAACAATAAATTCAGCTCATCACTCGAGGTTCTAACTTAACTTCTGTTTAACTTTGAGTGCAAAGACCGTATTTCCGCCTAAAGCCGGCAACATGTCGTGATACGGCATACTGCGCATAGCACGAAGTAAAAACGGTGCTTTGTCATCAATCTTCACCGCACTGGTCAATTGTAATAACGACCCTTGTTGTAAGGGGCGAATATGCATTGCACCTCGGACAAACTTTAGGTCTCCACCGGTTGCGGTATATTGATTTTGCAGTAAGTCGGGATAGTTAAAACGCATCTTAAAATCAAAGGGAATATTGATCACACCTAAACCCACCGAAATTTTATAGTCGGCATCCATGAGGTGCGGATTAATTTTCTGTACTTGCATATGTTTGACTTGTCTTGGAAATAAGTGCTTGAACGAAGACACATTAATCCAACGCTGTAAGCTCGAAGGCTCTTGTGCATAATATTGAAAACTGGTGCTAAAGCGCATCAATTCATAATTTTGCCCAAAGGGAACGCGCTGCGCTGTCAAAATAAAGGACACAGGTTCTTTCGAGCTTTGACTTAATTGGGTGACTTTGTCGAGTTGAGAGGCATTTAATTTGAGTTCAGGCAATTGATTTGCAGCGAGAGTTTCGCTGCTAAAGGCTTTAAATCGGCGCTGTAATGATTCGAGTAAAAAACCATTGGTTCCCGCAGGAATCCCTAATTTAGCATCGGGTAAGGCATTTAATATTTTGCTAAACAAAAACCTTTGGGCTGATTTAAATCGCCCCATTGGGTCACACTAATCAAGGTGTGTTGCATCGATCTCAAACCATTCAATTTTTCCTGCACCAAAGGGCACCGGTGCTTGCAGAACCAAACTATTAATGCTGTTGTGATCAATTTGGTGCTGCATCACCACGGTTTCTTTAAAGTTTAAAACCGGAATTGGTGTTGGAATATGGATGCGATATTCAACTTGGCTGGTTGAACCTTGCTGTTGCAAAACCTCAGCAGATTTTAGCGTGGGAAATAAGCCGGCATAGTTTGGATAATTACTGAGTAATCTCGCCACATTTTTGCTGTTGGTGGGGATAACCACGGCGGCACTTTGAAATTTACCAATGACTTTTTGGCCTCCTTTCATCGTGGGCAGACTAATCTGCTGTGAGGGATGTGCAAAAATCACGATGTGATCACCGGCAAGATTTGCCAAGGCTTTGGCATTGCCATTAAACAAGTCCAAACTACTAGGAATCTGGGGTTGCCATTGAACGAATTTGGCCCAACTGGTCGATATGCTCAGTCCACTCAGAAACACCAGTATCATGATTATTTTTGTTATCTGCATGTCACATCCTGCGTATGCAATCTTTTATTTGTTGCTGTTTTTAACGTATTTCTAGGTGGAAGGGAAGTAGTGAAGTGTTACAACCGACCATTAAAAAGCATGAAGCAAGTTTGAATTGTGGTGTAGTATTTAGCGCAATTCATTTTTAAATATTCATAAGCTTATGTCTGAGAATCTACCTGCATTATCGCTGCGCTATTTTTTAAATCTAGAAGAATCACAGGATGGTTTTGCACTAGCTACTTTTGGCAAAAAGCAATTTACGCGTTTTTTAACGCCAGCCATTAGCCTTGGGATTATCATCTGGGGTTTTTACTTAGGTGTAGATGGTGTCGGTGCCTACTATGTTGGGCTGGGTGCTTTCTTTTTACTTCTTCAGGGTATCATGCGTTATTGGTTTTTACCGATGATGTTTAAACGTCAGTTTGTAAAATACCAATTAGGCAAAAGTGAACAAGGTATTGATTTATTTCAAGACTATGCAGAAATTCATGCCAATGGGCGTAAGAATGTCTTTCATTATGCTGAAGTGGCAAATTTTGCTGAAGGCAAATTGACCTATATGCTTGAGCTGAAAAATAAAACCGTGATTATTGTGCCGAAAAGTGCATTTAAAGATACTGCGGACCAAGCGATTTTTAGCAATACTTTTCAGCACTAAAACAATCTATTCATAACAAAAGAGGGAGTAGTATGCAGTCACGTCCATCTAAAATTGTTTGCGTCGGTCGTAGTTATGCAGATCATGCCAAAGAATTAGGCAATGCAATTCCTGACCGTCCTGTACTTTTTATGAAGCCGCCAAGTGCATTAACCGCATTAGACCAAGGCATCTCATGGAATCCTGCATGGGGCAGTTGCCACTATGAGTGCGAATTAAGTTTACGTATTGATCGTCCTTTATCGGCTGAAACTGATCCACGCAAAGCCTTAGAAGCAGTCGGAGCTGTGACTTTAGGGCTAGACCTGACCTTGCGTGATCTACAAGATGACTTAAAGAAAAAAGGTCAGCCGTGGGAACGTGCCAAAGCTTATGATGGTTCTTGTATCCTTGCGGATTGGGTCGATGTCCAAGAGGTGGTTCAAGATTGGAAAAATGTGCATTACACCTTGCATGTCAATGATGAACTGCGTCAGAACGGTGATACTGCATTGCTGATTTTTGATGTGGGTACTTTGTTGGCAGATATTAGCCAAGTGTTTAGTCTTGAAGCAGGTGATGTGGTCATGACCGGTACGCCTGCAGGTGTCGCGGCACTACAGTCAGGTGAGCAGTTGAAAATGACGCTGAAAGGAAAAAATCAGGATTATATCTGGACAACCTTTGTCAAATAATCTGTGGGCTAAATATAAATAAAAGGCTGCTTAATGCAGCCTTTTTTGATTGACCTATTCATGACTGCTTGGCGGTGGTTCATTGGGTTGTATAGGGCCTGTCTCTTTCCATGCTTCATAGGTCTCGGCCATATACTTTGAGTCGGTGTCTCCCAATGCACCTGCTTTGGCATACCATTGTCGCGCTTTTTCACCATCACGAATGTCATAATGATAATAATGTGCCATTTTCATCGCCGCGTCAGCATCTTGCCCTTGTTCTGCGGCATAGCTTAAATATTCAGCTGCTTTGTCGGGTGTTGACGAAGGATGTTCAGAAAAATAGTGTTGATTTCCCAAGACTTTGATCGCTTCGACATTCTTTTGTTTGGCTGCTTTTTCATACCAAATTTGCGCTTGGTGCTTATCTTGAATTAAGCCTTTTCCAGTGTCGTACATCCAACCAACGGTATATTCAGCAGCAGGATCATGAGTCTTTTTTGCAAGGTCTAGCACCCAGTGTGCAAGGAAAATATTGCCATCTTGCTGCATCTTTCGAATCACTTGATCTGCATGCGGGTTACCTTGATAAGCTTGGGTCATCAACCATGCGAATGCGTCCGTAGTGCCTTGATCCGAAGCAGCTTTGTACCAATGTACACTTTGTTCGATATTTTGTTCTGTGCCTGTTCCACTGAGGTATAAATCACCCACTTTCATTTGTGCGGTCGCATCACCACTTTGAGCTATTTTGAGCGCGGATTTAAATTCACGCTGTTCTTTGGAACTACAAGCCATTAAAAATACGGCAGATAAACACAGCGCTAAAATGGTTTTTTTATTCATTCGAAATGGAGTCTTTATCATTCTTCGTGGATTTTTTGATCTTAACGGATTGTTGAATCACTTTATAGAGACCCTTATAGCTAAATTTAAACACATTTAGGGCTTTAAAGCGGATTTCCTAAACTGATCTGGGGTGCAAAGCATCCATTTTTTAAACATATTTATAAACGCTGAGGCATTGGCATAGCCAAGTTCTAAGGCAATATTTTCGACGGTTTGGCCTGCGTTGAGCATGGACATGGCTTTCATGACTTTGAGACGTTGTCGCCATTCATGCAGGGACATCCCAAGTTCTTTTTGACAATAACGCGCTAGAGTACGTTCCGTCATATTTATCCGCTTTGCCAATTGCTCAAGCGCGCTCTGATCCGCAGGATGTTGATGTAAATAATCAAGCAGCTGTTTGAGGGCAGGGTGATCCGAATGCGGTAAATAACTACTGACTAGTTTGGCTTGATGCAGTTGATCTAAGATCACATGGAGTAAGCGTTGATATTCGGCCGTATTTTCCATGAGATCGGCTTGTTGATGCAACAGACGCAAATGGCTGAATATCGCTGTAACTAAAGGTGAGCTGAGTAAAATCCCCGGTTGTTTCGGTAAGTGAGTACATAGCGATTCATGTACATATAAGGTTCCATGTGAAACCGCTGTACGATTTAAACCACTGTGTTCTAAATGTGGGGGAAGCCAGATGCCATAAGGCGGTGGGGTAATATAGTCAATCTGATTGATATTCACTTCCATTACGCCATTAAAGGCATAGACAAACTCGCCCCAAGCATGTCCATGAACGGGATAAACAGACAGTGCAGGATCGTCACGAAAACTGATCCACAGTGCTGCTTGAATTTCATCGTTGGTGGGAAGTTGTTGCAACTGCGTATGATCTGCACGAGCTTTATGACGCATGAGAAATTTTGCCTGAATAAGAAGATCACTTGTCTATTTTGAAGTATATATTTTATTTCTGACAGTTCTATAGTGTTGCTTATCGTATTGTCGAGTAAATAGTGTGGAACAGCATAAGGCGCTAGATGCAAAAGCTTCTGGTTTGATGATTATTTTGTGCATGATTTTAGGGATTCAACAGGTCATTTTGAAATTGGCCGCGGTTGATATTGCGCCGATCATGCAAATTGCCATCCGATCGGGTTTGGCTGCGCTGTTGGTCTTTCCACTGATTCGTCTTAAGCCGGGGACACATTTATATACTCGAGAATACTTGCTGCCGGGTATCTGGTTGGCGTTTTTATTTTCAGCCGAATTTATTTTAGTGGCAGAATCCCTGCGCTATACCTCTGCATCACATACCGTTGTCTTGCTCTATACCGCACCGATATTCGTGGCACTAGGTTTACATTGGAAGTTGCCTGAAGAAAAGCTTACAGCGATCCAATGGGTCGGTATTTTTATTGCCTTTTCAGGAATAGTACTGTCGTTTATGGGACGTGAAAGTAGTACTACAGTCAACACTCAAGCCCTGTTGGGTGATGCGATGGCATTACTTGCTGGGGTGATGTGGGCCTTAACCACTATTTCATTAAGACTCACCAAACTCTCTAATGCACCTCCGACTCAGACCTTGTTTTATCAGCTAGTTGGTGGTTGCGTGTTTTTATTACCCGTGGCGTGGCTGACAGGACAAATGACTGTACATTGGACGGTGTTGTCCATCAGCAGTATGATTTTTCATGTGCTCATTATTTCATTTTTTAGCCTGATGCTTTGGTTTTGGCTGTTAAGTAAATATCTGGCCAATGGTTTGGGCGTTTTTTCATTCCTTACTCCAATCTTTGGTCTAGTCTTTGGCGTATTGATCTTAAACGAAACGATTGAACTGAACTTTATTTTGGGAACGGCCTTAGTAATGGTTGGAGTGATGACGGTAACCTTGCATCGGTGGTTGTCTAAATTGATGGGACATCAGTGCACAGCGATCTAATATCATGTATAAATTAAAAGGGAGAACTGCAGTTCTCCCTTTTAATTTATACGGTTATTTTTCTTCAAAAATAGTCGCAAGCGGTATCGAGAGTTTGGCCGCAAGATAATCATCCGATTCGACCAATTGCGGCCCAATTTTTTCCATCCAAACATCATGTGGATCGACGCGACCTAAATCTTGCCGTTTAGGGAGCGGATAGGGCAGCTTACTGTAAAAACTCCAAAAGTCCACTTGGGTTAAATTACGAACTAAAACATAATGATCATCATCTGTACGTTTAATCAGGTGTTGCTCTTCAAACAATAAAATATAGCTTGGCAGGCGGCCGATTTCATCACGCCCTAAAACCTCAAGCGCTTCTTTTTCTGTCACGCTCTGACCGAGTTTTTGCTTTTTATAAAATAATTCAAGCAAATCCATCAACATAATAACAGGATGACGTTTTTGGTCGTTGCCCGAATTGAAAGCTGTCAGTGCATAACTAATTTCTACCCCAATCAGTACGATATTCCATGAAAGGAATATCCAAAGCAGGAAAATTGGCACTGCAGCAAAAGCACCGTAAACGATTTGATAACTGGTGAAATTTGACATGACAAAACCAAAGAGGTTTTTGAGTAATTCAAATACCACGGCACTAAAGACACCCGCGATCAGCGCCGCCTTAATCGGCACACTGCGGTTGGGAATCGTCCAATACAGAATGAAAAAACCTAAAATGGTCAATGAAAAAGACAAGATCCACAGCAGAAAAGCCCCATCCAGTTCATAGCCGGCAAAATTATTGCTGAGGACATTCATAGAGGCCAAGGTAGATGACACAACAAATGCGCTACCCAGTAAGATTGGGCCTAATGAGATAATAGTCCAATAGCGCATGAAGCCAATTATGCCGCCACGTGTCTCACGCACCCGCCAAATTCGGTTAAATACCGTCTCAATACTGGTCAGCATCATGACTGTGGTAATGAATAAAAACAGCACACCTATCACGGTCAAGTTACTGGATTTATCGGTGAATGCATTCAGTGCTTTATCAAAAGCAATTGTCGTTTTCGGTAGAAAATTACTATAAATCAATTGTTGAAGCTGTTGACGAGCAGGCTCTAAGGCATTGATTGATGAGATGATGACCAAAAATACGGTCAACATGGGTACCACTGCAAACAAGGTGGTATAGGTCAATGATCCTGCTTGTTCACGGCAGCGATCGGCTTCAAAACGTCGAATGACAAATAAAACAAACTGAAACCATTTCTTGTCGTAAAAGGGAAGTTTTTTTAAAAATGCTTCGATCATGCTTTCAAGTCTCGAGTTATTTTAGTCATGTTTATGCAATTTTCATCACTTAGCTTAACCAAAAAATAGGAAAAATACCGTATAGTTTTCTTTTTTCATTGAATTTATAAAAATGACGCAAGCTTATGTACTGGTGCTGTATTACAGCAAATATGGTTCAACACGTGAGATGGCACATTTGATTGCCAATGGAATTGAAGCTTCTGGGATGGCGGTAAAAATACGTACCGTTCCAAATTTATCCACCGTGGTGACTGACGTACAGCCCAGTATTCCTGCCGAAGGCGATATTTACTGTAGCTTAGATGACTTAGCGCATTGTTCAGGTTTAGCCCTTGGTTCACCGACACGTTTTGGCAATATGGCGTCGGAAATGAAATATTTCTGGGATCAAACCACAGCGCTTTGGCTCAATGGCGCATTGCATGGTAAACCTGCCTGTGTGTTTACCAGTTCAGGTTCAATGCATGGCGGACAGGAAAGTACTTTGCTGACCATGCTGCCGCCTTTGTTCCATCATGGAATGATGGTTATGGGTTTAAGTAATGCCCATCCTGCATTATCGAATACCAAAACGGGTGGTACGCCCTATGGTGCAAGCCATGTCAGTGGTCCGCGCCATGATCAGTCATTGAGTCAAGATGAGCGAAACTTATGTGAAGAGCAGGGTAAACGCCTAGGCGAAGTGGTCAAAAAGTTGATTTGATACTTACTTGTTCTAGGAAGTTACGCAGACTTTGTAGCGAACGAGCAAGAAAAGGTTTAAATATTGCACTTTTCTTGCTTTTTTACGTGTGATTTCTTTTATTTACGATATTGTATTTGCGCCCAAAAATATAAAAATAAATCTGTCGAACTATTCTTAAAATACCCAAAATAAGTGATATCAATAACATATTGAAAGTTTTTAAATACAGCCTGCTCAGTGATGGCCTTGAATCGATTTTTGCTGTCTTTTTGGGCGCGTTATTTTTATTTTTTGATTACATGATTTGTATTTAAATTTCTTCTTTGGGGTGTGTGATGTCTATTATTAATTTTCGAATGATTTTCCTGTGTTCCGTATTGGCTGCATCTTCCTTGTGTACGGCAATGCCAGTTTTGCACAGTATGGATTTCCCGCAAGAGAAAAAAGCTGAAGAAAAAGAATTTTTGGCGAAACAAGATCAAGTCAAAGCAGAATCAAAATCTTTAGCCGATGCTTCAAAATAGTCTATTAACCATGGTTTCGAATAGCATTTCAATAGACTAGAAATACATATTAGAAAAACAATAACCTATTAAAAAAGAGCGCTGATGCGCTCTTTTTTAATATCGAAATTAGTCTTGATCCGAAGTCTTTGCAGCGTCTTCAGGCTGTTGCTCAACTTCAAAGCGCTGTTTGCAATCTAAACATTGGTAGTCGAGAAAAATATTTTGATCGACGATCACGCCGGCTTTTTTACCAAAACGGTGTCCGAGAAAACCGCCTGTAATACCGACGCTAATTGCACCAACAAAAGTCCCGATGGTTCCGCCCATAATCACGCCAAGTGGGCCAGCAGTCACGCCACCAATCGCAGCACCAATAGATGCGCCAGATGCCGCACCACCGACAGTCCCTGCAGCAGTTCCTGCACCACTGAGTAAGACACCACCAATTTTTTGTAAGTTTTGTTCATGGTTACGCTTTTCAATATGGGTTGATCCACATTTTGGACATTTAACTGTCGTTTCCATGTTTTGATCTTCTGTATTCATAACTTTCCATAGCCTTAAAAAATAAAGTGGCCGAATTTATGGTGCAGCATAATGTAATTTGACAGATGAGTAGTTGACCCATTCGATCAAATGTGACGATTTTCCTGAATTTTATCGAGTTTTGCACACCGATGTTTTGTCTGCTTGTAACTAAGGCGTTAAAAAGTGCGCTTTATGTCACCTTAATGGCAAATTTTTAGCAAAAAAAAAGAACACCTGATGTGTTCTTTTTTCTTTTGAACCCAAACTAGTCACGTACAAATTCAACTGTACCATTCGCCAGCGATTTCACACGTGCCAATGATTCAACGCGATAGCCTTTTTCAAGCAAAATATCACGACCAGGTTGGAATGATTTTTCAATCACGATACCGATACCCAATACTTCAGCACTTGCTTGATGAATAAGATCTGCAAGACCTAAAGCCGCTTGACCATTGGCCAAAAAGTCATCAATCACTAAAACTTTATCTTCAGCATTGATGTGCTTTTTAGAAATCGCGATCGTGCTTTCAGTTTGTTTTGTGAAAGAAAACACTTTTGAGCGATACAAATCATCTTTTAAGGTTAAAGATTGATATTTACGTGCAAAAATCACAGGAACACCAAGTTCAAGACCAGCCATTACCGCAGGTGCAATACCTGATGCTTCAATCGTAATGATTTTTGTGATGCCAGCATCTTTAAAAAGACGGGCAAATTCTTGACCAATTTGTTGCATCATCACAGGGTCAATTTGGTGGTTCAGGAAAGAATCGACTTTCAGAACTTCTTCAGAGAGAACGATACCTTCAGCTAAGATTTTCTGTTCCAGAGCGTGCACGGGAGAATCCTCGAGGGGGCAGGTGCTTTTTAAAGCAAAAGCGTATTTTAAAAAGCACCGTGAAAAATGCAAGCGAAATTGATCAAATCAATTAATTTGTTGCACCTTTATAGCCCGTTAACAATAAACCGTAAGAGGTTTTATTGTCTTGGTGGGAAACTTTGACAGGTAGGTAATCTAGTTTTGGTGCTAACCAGAAGGTGGTTTGACGGCCAGGTTTGTCATGGCGCATCACGACTTTCACGGTGTCAAAAGTCCCGTAAGTGGTTTTCACTTTTTCAGTGCCTTGTTTCACGAACTTACGAGCTTCAACCTCTTTGGCATCGGCAATGTAGTAATTCGATTTCAAACCACCATTTTTTAAATCTTCACGAATTTGCAATTCAGCATTGAGTTCATCTAACACACCTGATTTCCACGCAAATGAACGCGCTTTATCATCTTTTTTGGTATTAATGGTTTTTGCGCCAGCATTAAAATTAATATTCATGGTGTTGTTGTGCACCAAAATTTTGCTGCTGCGGCTAAAGCTGTTCGAGTGAATTTGGCTGCCATTTAAACTAAAACGACTGGTTTCAGTTGCAGAGGCCATCGCACCAGCTTTTGCTGCGAAAACATAGGTCCAGTTATTCCCAGATTGTTTTAGTGTACGTGTTGCAGAACCCAAGTTTTTGCCGTTGTAATTAAACTGGTAGCTTGCTTGGAATGGACTCATGGCAAATGACTGACTTGAGAAACCAGTCAAAAGCAGTGTAGTCGATACCCCAGCAACAAGACCTAAATTTTTCAAAACTGAATGTGCCATAAGTATGGTTTTCCTATTCAATAGAAATGCGGTGGGCTAAACCACCTGATATGTTTATTATGCGGCTGGATTGTGGAGAATCACGTCACAAATCCGTGCCTAATGTATATATTGTGTAGCGTTTTTATAGGTTCAAGATGTCTAAGTACAGGATAAGTCTAGTTTTCCTTTTGCTTTATAGGCGTGACTTCATCGTCTTTTAAATTTGAGTCATCCCAGTCTTCTATCCGTTCTTGCGACATCTTGGTGAACAATGCGGTTAAATTAACATTACCAATCACCACCAATTCGGCCTCACGTAAAACAGCATGGTTGACATGGACTTTGCCCAGTGTGTCGATAATCGATCGACTTTTACCGAGCCAGCGATTCAGGTCTAAATACAGTAAATCATCTTTAACTTTGATCACATTGAGCTTTTCCAAAATCATACCCAATGGATCTTGGTTGAGTACTTTTTGATAGAACCATAACGCCATGCGCACGCCCATCTTATACAGAACATTTGGATACTTCGCTTCAATCACTTGTGTATCACTAATTTGTTCAAATACGATCAATTGCGTTTGTTTGTTGAGTTCCATCTGTACCAGTTTTAAATCAACAGAGAGTGTTATGATCAGCCCGTTATAATCCAATGTGGCATACAGTCGAAGCCAGTCATCATGCAGGTCAGCATGCAAGTCTTTGAGCATTTTCACATTATCGGTCACAAAGCGCTGAAATGTCGCATTTAAAAACACTTGAGACATTGGGAATTCACGCTCATCTTCAATAAATCCTTCAGCTTTTTGGTACACTTGGCGTATACGTTTAGCGATATTGGAAACTAGCGTTTGCATAAGAAGTGCATCCTGACAAATTATGTTTTTTAACGATGTTTATCTTGTCGATTTCTATAAAAACACAAGGTTTTGATCTTGCAGTTTAGCAAAATAAATTGCACCATTTTCATGATTTTAATTGTGCATTATCTATGTGTTGATGGATTTCTCGTTTTCATCAAAAAATGAATACGAGTTTTATTTTATACTGTTTTAAGCAGTTTGGGGAACGCGGCAAATTGTCGGTTTAATGTGATGCTGAAAAAAATAACGTTCATGCCCTTGATGAAAGAGTGGTGGAAAGATCCCATATTTGCAACTGCATTAGTGTTTGCTGCTGTGTTGCATTTGGCTTTTTTAACCATGCAATTTTCCATGCCCCAAGAGGCGGATTATAACACCAAAGAAATTGCAGTTTCTTTACGTTCTACGACGGAAAAAATTGAACATGCAGACTTTTTAGCACAAGCCGATCAGCAGGGCTCGGGGACATTCCGTGAGTCGCATCGTATGTCGAGTGACATGCCTGCACCGATGATCGAACAAAAAGCCGGTGAGCAAAAAAGTGAAGCTTTAGAACAACTGCAACAAAAGAAAGAACTCAGCTTTGAAGACAAAGTGTTGATGACAACCTTGAGTTGGCAAAAACAAGCGGAAGAAAACAGTCGTAAAAAAGCCGTTGAGGAGTTGAATAGTCAGTTTCAGGCCAAGGCTGCGATGGTGGCGAGTATTGAAGCTCAATATTTACAACGTCAGCAAAACTTTAGCCGTCAGCAAAAAATTAAAACCATTGATGGCATTCAAGCCAAGCAAGATGTTTCTGCTGCTTACATGGAAAAATTTCGCGAAAAAGTCGAATTTTACGGTAACCGTTATTATCCTGAAGCGGCAAAACAGCAACAGCTACGCGGTGAAGTACGTTTAATGGTTATTTTGAACAGTAATGGCGGGATTCGTGCCATTCGTTTGATCGAAAGTTCAGGTTCAAGCTTATTGGATGAAGCAGCAAAAACCTCTGTGCGTAAGGCGGCACCTTTTGGTTTGTTTGATGCCAAAATGAAAGACATCTCAGAACTTCGTATTGTGCGTACTTGGCGCTTTGATCCTGCAGAAGCAGAGTTTGAGGTGCGTTAATCAGTTGTGATTGCGTCGCAAAACTTCGCAGATTTCGACGCTAAAACTCGCATACCATTGGTTTTTCCCCAATTGCTGCGCGACCAGATGTTGTGCATCTTGTTGCCAAGCTCGAATGTCTTCTAATGTATTCCAGTAGGAAAGGGCGATTTCATGCTCACCCTCTGTCAGCGCTTCAAAATGTTGACAGTTAAAGTGTGTCAAGGCTTTGTCTCTAAGCTGCTGTGCAGTCGAAAAATACAGCTCATCAAGCGTACGAATGCGTGCTTTAAAAATCACGACATATTGCATATCTTTCCTTCCTTGTTTTTTATGACGATAAAAAAAGCGAGCCGGAGCTCGCTTTTTTGGTTCTTAATCTCTTTCCAGATAAGGGTTATCAAACCCTAATTTGGCTAAAATCTCGATCTCCAATGCTTCCATTTCTTCAGCATCTTCATCAGAGGTTTCATGGTCGTAACCCATGAGGTGCAACGTACCGTGTACCAGCATATGCGTAAAGTGGGTCAGGGGTGCTTTGCTTTGTTCTTGTGCTTCACGAAGAACCACAGGAATACAAATCACCAAGTCGCCAATCGGAAATGAGTCTAAAACTGCAGCCATTTCATCGGGGAGATCGCTCGGAAAAGACAACACATTAGTCGGTTTGTCTTTACCACGATATTCCAAGTTCAATTTGTGGCTTTCGTCATTGTCCACACATGCAATACCGATCTCACAATCACTTTGTGTATCGATATGACGTAAAGCCGTTTCCACGACTTTTTTGATATGCGCACGTTTCACCACCAATTCAGGTGACTGAAAATTTTGCTGCAAAGAGAGATTAAGTTTCAAAATGAATCCTTAAATGTTTTCGTCTTGATGCTGCCCATCAGCTTTAGCATCATTGTCCGCCACCAAGGCTTCCTGACGTGCTTTACGTTCCGCACGTTGTTCAGCTGTGAGGCGATGTTGTTCGCTGTCCCATCCCTCATAGGCTTCAACAATTTTTTGAACCAATTGATGACGTACCACGTCACGAGAGTGGAAGCGAGTAATATGAATTTCTTTAATTTTTTCAATCACACGTAAGGCATGTGCCAAACCAGATTGTTGACCACGAGGTAAATCGACCTGTGTAATGTCGCCCGTGATCACCGCTCGAGAACCAAAGCCTAAACGGGTGAGGAACATTTTCATCTGTTCAGGGGTAGTGTTCTGTGCTTCATCTAAAATCACAAAAGAATGATTTAAGGTACGACCACGCATGTAGGCGAGTGGTGCAACTTCAATCACTTGACGTTCAATCAGTTTTGCGACTTTTTCAAAACCCAGCATTTCATACAAAGCGTCGTAGAGAGGACGTAAGTAAGGGTCAATTTTTTGGCTCAAATCACCGGGTAAAAAACCCAGTTTTTCACCTGCTTCAACCGCAGGGCGAACCAATAAAATACGCTGAATTTCATTACGTTCTAGCATATCTACAGCAGCGGCGACCGCGAGATAAGTTTTACCTGTACCCGCTGGGCCGATACCAAATGAAATATCGCTTTGTAAAATACGCTGTACATAGCGTTTTTGATTGGCACCACGTGGATTGATCCGACCTTTACGGGTTTGTAGATAAACATTGTCTAAACCGGTATGCTCATTTTCAGAAAAATCTTCCTGAATTTCGCGGTCAGTCTGACTGCCTTGAATCATCATGTGTAAAATGTCCGCACTAATCTGTAGATTGGTTTCGGACTCTTCATAAAGACGGTGAAGGAGACTTTCGGCTCTCTCTACCGCATCGATTTCCCCATCGATAAAAAAAGCATCTGCACGATGAGAAATTTTGACATCTAAACGTTGTTCAATTTGTTTGAGATGACCGTTATAGGCACCGAGCATGCTTTGTAAACGGTCAAGTGGAATACCAGCAAAAGTTACAGTACGTCGAATCGCTGCAGTCAAGAGAATTCCTTTAAATTGGTCTGACGATTAAGCTTACATTACGCCACGTCAGGCTCAAGATTCAAGAGTTCACCGTAAACAAACTTCAAAGTTTTAATATCTGTCACTTCAATCTCTGCAAAACGCCCAACCCATGCAGGATCACCGATAAAGCTAACCAAACGTGTATTGTCTGCAGTACCAATCAGCAAGTTCGGATCTTTGTCTGAAACAGACTCAATCAAGACACGTTGAATGGTCCCTAGCATTGCATCAGTTTTATCGATACTGGATTGTTTAATCCATTGTTGAACTTTTGCAAGACGTTCTTTTTTCACATCTTCAGGGGTCGTGTCTTCAAGTTCTGAAGCAGGAGTACCCGGACGTTTTGAGTAGATGAAACTGTATGAATGATCGAAATCCATATCTTGGATAAATTGATAAGTTTCTTCGAAGTTTTCGTCAGTCTCACCCGGAAAGCCAATAATAAAGTCGCTAGATAAATGCATATCAGGGCGAACTTGACGTAATTTAGCAATTTTATCGATATATACATCAATCGTGTGGTTACGTTTCATGGCTTGTAGAACGTCATTCGAACCACTTTGAACTGGTAGATGCAAGTGAGAAACCATTTGCGGTAAGTCACGGTAGCATTGAATCAAGTCATCATTAAATTCAAGCGGGTGCGATGTGGTGTAACGAATACGTCCAATGCCCGGAATTTCGGCCACTAAACGTAATAAGTCTGCAAAGGTACAGATTTCCCCTTCAAAAGTTTCACCACGGTAGCCATTCACGTTTTGGCCGAGTAATGAAATTTCACGTACGCCTTTTTCAGCTAAAGTGGCAATTTCAGCCAATACGTCATCGAGTGGGCGAGAAACCTCTTCACCACGGGTATAAGGAACTACGCAGAATGAACAGTATTTAGAACAGCCTTCCATAATCGAGACAAAGGCTTTAAACCCTTCTACACGCGGTTCAGGTAAAAAGTCGAATTTTTCAATATCAGGGAATGAAATATCCACCAACTGAATTTTTTCTTTTTTGGGTTTGACCACTTGCTCAGTATGCTGATCAAGCATTTGTGGTAAACGGTGTAAGGTTTGCGGACCAAACACCATATCTACATACGGTGCGCGTTTTTGAATGTTGTCACCTTCCTGAGAAGCAACACAACCACCAACACCAATCACCAAGTCTGGATTTTTTTCTTTCAGTTTGCGCCAGCGACCTAACTCTGAAAATACTTTTTCTTGTGCTTTTTCACGAATAGAACAGGTATTCATCAGGAGAATATCCGCTTCTTTTGGATCGTTTGTCAGCACATAGCCGTGAGAATCACCTAAAAGGTCGCCCATACGTTGACTGTCATACTCATTCATCTGACACCCTTGCGTTTCGATGTACAGTTTTTTCACTGTTCCATCTTGAGCTGGGGTGTGCTGTGGCTGGGTAACAGTGTTATCTGGGGCAGCTTGGGCACTATTGGGGATGAAGGTTTGAACCGTCATGTAGGCTCCTAAAGGAATTTTATGAAAATCAATAACCATACGTGGCTGACAGACAATTCAATCAATTGAATTGTGCAGCTGCGGAGGTCAAAAAGGGGATTTTAAGAATGGGCAATATTTTAGCAGTAATTCACTAGAAACTTACAGCCTAAAATTACAACTCTGCCATATTGATTTATGAAGTAAAAATGTTTGAAAATTAATATTGGCTAATCATAAGGTTACATAACAGAACACAATGCAGAGTTTAGAATTATTAAACTAATTCCTAAACAAAGTTCGATGTGCTGTAACTGAGCAGAATGACATGAAAGAAGGCAAGTGGATGTTAAAACATAATTTTAAACAGAAAAATTACGCTAAATTACTTGCTTTGAGTGTCGGGCTCTCCGGAATTTCTGCGTTTGCCCAAGCCGCAGATGAGCAGTTTAACGATGCTTTACGTGCTGCGAATGCAGGCAATATTAGTTTATTACAACAATACCAATCATCCATGCAAAATGATGTTTTGGGCTATTATCCAGAATATTGGTTACTGAATAACAATTTGGCTTCACAACCTGCAAGTGCCATTATTAATTTTGCACAGCGCTATCCAAACTCGGCAATGGCAGAAAAATTAGCCGCAGATTATGTTGAAGAAAAAGTCAAACAAGCTGATTTCGCTACAGCACAGCCTGTCTTGCAATATGTGACTAATGCTGACCGTGCTGAAACATGTGCCATGGCTCAAGTCCGCGCAAAGTCGGGCGACCCTCTGGTTTACGCAGAATTTAAAGATGTATGGTTGACCACAAACTCACAACCTGATTCGTGTACGGGCTTGGGCCGTATGATGCTGTCGAGTCCTTTAATGACTCAAGATGACCGCCATCAACGGATGTGGGGACAGTTAAGAGCGGGTCAGTCAGGACAAGCGATTGCGACTGCGCAAACCATTGGCGTAAATATTAATTTGTCACAACTCAACACCATTCAAGCCAATCCACTGAATTATTTATGGTCTGCACCCAAAGCCACAGCTGAAGATCATGCATACCTGATTTATGCGATGGGTCGCTTGGCCGATAGCGACTTAAATGGTGCGATTTCTTCGGTGAAACGTGCAGCAGAAGGCACACCAGCCGATGTACAAAAAGCCCTATACCGTAGTGTCGGGTATATCGGTGGTACAACGGTAATGAAAAATAATTTCAACCGTGAAGTTCTAAATTATCTTGATTTGAGTTATGGACTGCCTTTTAGTGCAGAAGAAGCCGAGATTTATGCGCGACAAGCCATTCGTTTTGGCGCATGGGAAAGTGTCATTCGTGCAATTGATGCGATGAGCGTTTCGCAAAAGCAGGAAGACCGTTGGCAATATTGGTTAGCACGAGCATCTGAACAACGTGGCGATGCCTCATCTAAACATGCGGCAAAAGAAATTTATCGTAAGCTTGCCATTGGCGATGATTACCATAATTTGTTAGCACGTGACAAAATTGGTCAGTCTTATAACAATATTCCGTCAAATGTGCAGCCTTCGTCACAAGATGCGCAGCGTCTCAGTCAGGATATTCACTTCCGTCGTGCCTTTGCATTGCGCAATATTAATGCATCTGACAGCTATATTAACCGTGAATGGAACTGGGCAGTGCGTCAAGCCTACTTAAAGCATGATGATGGCATGATTCTTGCCGCAGCTAAACGTGCAACCGATATGGGGTGGTATGATCGGGCGATTTATGCAGCAGATCGAACCACTAAACAGCACAATTATGCTTTACGTTATGCTATGCCGCATCAAAATTACGTGGTGAGTCATAGTCGTAATGCAGGGATTGACCCAGCATGGGCTTATGGTTTGATGCGTCAAGAAAGTCGGTTTGTTACTAGCGCACGTTCACATGTCGGTGCTGGTGGTTTAATGCAAATTATGCCAGACACCGCAAAATTGGTGGCTCGTCAGATGGGGGAGAGTTATAACCCCGCTGCATTAACGGATATGAATACCAATATCCGTTATGGCACTTTCTATTTATCGATGATTCAACGTCAATTGAGTAATAGTCCAGTATTAGCGACTGCAGGCTACAATGCGGGTCCAAATCGTGCTCGACGCTGGCAGCCTGAGTATCAAGCGATTGCAGCGGACCAATATACGGAATCGATTCCATTAACGGAAACTCGAGACTATGTAAAACATGTGATGACCAATGCAACCCATTACGGCCTTTTATTGGGTCAGGGGCCGCAATCGATTGAAAAACGAATGCAAATGATTCCATTACGGAATGCGCAATAAGCATTGAAGCAACGCGCCTGTTTTGAGGCGCAATATGGGTAAATAATGAATGCCGAATTGAACATTAGACCTGTTTATCGAATACTGACATCACTGCTCATCGGCAGTGGTGCTGGCTTTGGTGTGTCTGTGCTTTCGGCAGCACCCGTGGTTAATGGCTATGTGATGGATGTGCAAATGGTGCCAGCTGTTTGCGCCTATGACCCTTTAAAAAGTAAAAAACGTAAATGTCTGGAAGGGTATTCACTCAATATCACGGGACTATATCCAGAAACTTCTACCCGTGATTGCACCACCAATAGTTCAGCTAAACTTTCTCCGTTGCAAGCCAAAGTGGTTGCACGGATTATGCCTGATGAAAATGCTCGTGTGGCGCTTTGGCACACTACCGGCGGCTGTGTCCCAATGAATGCCAGCCAGTATTTCAGAACCATTATTAATCATGCAGATAAGCTAAAAATTCCAGATGAATTGACTAGCCAAGAAACCCAATCCATTCAAGCCAATGTCTTGCGTAATAAAATGTTGCGTATGAACAGTGGATTGGTATCCCAAAGTATTGAATTTAACTGTATGCAAACCCGTGGTGGCAGTTTACTGACCGAGATTAAAATTTGCTATAAAAACAATGGGCAGTATAAAAGTTGCCCTACGACTATTGTCGGAAATTGTCCTGCAACTTTCATAATTAAAGGTTCTTTCTAAGCTTTTTTCGGCATTTTATTTATATTTCCTATCATACTTTTGTTGAAAAGCATTCTCTTTTACATGCAAGCGTCAAAAGATTGGAGTACAATCTTTGCCGTTTATGATTATTAAGATTAGATAGAACAGCTATTTAATCATTATGACCTTCCTCAATTGGAGATAATTACATGAAGCAAGCAGTTCGTGTTGCCGTTACTGGCGCAGCTGGTCAAATCGGTTATAGCTTATTATTCCGTATCGCAAGCGGTGAAATGTTGGGTAAAGACCAACCAGTTATCCTTCAATTATTAGAAATTCCAGTTGAGAAAGCTCAACAAGCGCTTAAAGGCGTAATGATGGAACTTGATGACTGCGCATTCCCTCTTTTAGAAGGTATGATCGGTACTGATGATCCTAAAGTTGCATTCAAAGATGCTGACTACGCTCTTCTTGTAGGTTCACGTCCACGTGGTCCTGGTATGGAACGTGCTGACCTTCTTAAAGTAAACGGTGAAATCTTCATCGGTCAAGGCCAAGCACTTAACGAAGTTGCTAGCCGTGACGTTAAAGTTCTTGTTGTAGGTAACCCTGCAAATACTAACGCTTACATCGCAATGAAATCTGCTCCAGATCTTCCAGCGAAAAACTTCACAGCAATGTTACGTCTTGACCACAACCGTGCGTTAACTCAACTTGCTCAAAAAGCGGGTGTTGCAGTTTCTGACATCGAAAACATGACAGTTTGGGGTAACCACTCTCCAACAATGTATGCTGACTACCGTTTTGCAAATGTAAACGGCGAAAGCTTAAAAGACAAAATCAACGATGCTGCTTGGAACAAAGACGTATTCCTTCCAACTGTTGGTAAACGTGGTGCTGCGATCATCGAAGCGCGTGGTCTTTCTTCTGCTGCTTCTGCTGCAAACGCTGCAATCGACCATATGCGCGATTGGGCTCTTGGCACAAACGGCAAATGGGTAACTATGGGTATTCCTTCTGACGGTTCTTATGGTATTCCTGAAGGCGTAATGTTCGGTTTCCCTGTAACAACTGAAAACGGCGAATACAAAATCGTTCAAGGTCTTGAAATCGACGAATTCAGCCGTGAACGTATCAACGTCACTCTAAACGAGCTTGAAGAAGAACGTGCAGCAGTTGCTGACATGGTTAAATAATTTAATTTTTTAAATTAAATTATAAAAAAAAGCACTCCATTTGGGGTGCTTTTTTATGGCCTGCGAAAAATACCAAGCTTAAGTTTTGAACAAAAAATAACACGTTGAGATGCTGTTGCAACTGACAAAGTCAAATAAACAGATAACTATAAAGATAGGAGAAATGTTATTGGCTTGAGGAGAACGGCAATGTTTGATCAACAACCGACGTTGGAACTATTTTTTGAACAATTGGGGTTGGATGCAACTCCGGAAGGCATCGATCAATTTATCGAAACGCATCAAATCACCATGGATGTTCCATTGCATGAAGCGCCATTTTGGACGAAGTCACAGCGTGACTTTATTATCAGTCATTGGAAAAAAGATGATGACTGGGCCATGGTGGTCGATATTTTAAATGAACAATTGCATACAGAACATAAGCTTTCCGGATCATGCAAAATCTAAATACAATTTGAAACAACAAACCTAGTTTTAACGCTAGGTTTTTTTATCGGCATCATATAAGTTAATTAAATAATAAATGACAGATTAGTTGATAAGGAGGGCGAGATGCTCAATCAAAATAAACCATCCTTAGCTTTATTGTTTTCTCAATTGGGGTTAGCCAGCAGTCCAGCTGCGATCGAGTTATACGTGCGTACGCATCAGCTTGCTGCAAGTGAAAATTTACATGATGCGCCGTTTTGGAATAAAGCGCAGCGTGATTTTCTAATCAGTCATTTAGTACAAGATGATGATTGGGCTATTTGGATTGATGAGCTGAATCAACAGTTGCATATGGATGCATATAAGCTGCAGCCAGCATAGATTTCATTTCTCCACAAATAAAAAAACACCTCCTCGGAGGTGTTTTTTTATTTAGTGCAATTTGCTTTGGCGTAATTCTGAAAACCAGTCTTCTTGGCGATAAGGATTAAATGCAGGATGCTCAAGTAAAGTGGTCAGTTTGAATTCTTGAGATTTGCAGTATTTATTTAACCAGTGGCGGGTTAACGCAGGTTCCTGTTTTACCGCAGAGGCATAGGCCAAGTAGAAGTAAATGTCGCCATGTTCAGCTTTTGACATCGGTTTCATAATCTGCTGGGTAATCAAGGCATAGCGCTGCTCTTGGGTGATTTCAAAAAATACCATATAGGCTTTGGCTAAATGTACAGACAAATTGATGTATAGCTCAATCGGCATTTCTTCAAATTCAATCCGGCTTTGCTCAAGTAGAACAATGGCTTCTTGCAGAAAATACACTTGTTCTTGATGGTTCTTACTTAAATTAACCAATTGCAGGCGTAAGTCTGCGCGCTCAAGAGCAAGTTCAGGGCTGTTGCCTTGTAGAAATAATTGATCGGTTTCGCCAATACGCTGAATAATTTTATGACTGTTTTGACGCATCGGGTACATCCTCATCTATGCATGACTCATATATGAGGATAGTTTAAGGGATTTAAAGGAGGAATCTCGAATTACCACATCGAGTTGTCATTACGTAGCCAAGCCGTAATCGATAAACGTTGATGTTTAGCTTCGAGTACCTCGTGTAATAGGTCACTTTGGAATAACGCAATGCGATTCGGTTTAGGTTCTAAAATATGCCAAACATCATTCTTATCTTGTAAGCGCAATTCACCGCCCCAGTCGGCTTGCCAATATTCATGCAAATAATAAACCGCTGAAATGACACGTCCATTTTTGCCTTGAGGATTATCTTTGTGTAGTGCATAAAACTCACCTGCGTTATAACAAGCAAAATGTGCTTCGATTTCGTGAATGTTAGAAAAAAATGCGCGATTAAATTGTTCTGATAAATGTTCTAAGGCTTGAACGTGTTCTTGTGCGACATCTAATGTGTCGTTAATCCATAAAATATGATCACTTCTAATTTTACTGATGACTCCATTTTGTACGGCTGCATCCCTAAATTTATTTAAATTTGACATACATTCTTCAACAAGTGCATGTATATATTCAGCAGGATAAGCGTCATCAATAATGCTAAACCCGTGTTGATCTAAATCATCGAGGATTTGATCAACCGGCCAAGACTTTGGGAGAAAGGCTGTTTCCATATACGATCCATAAAGTTGTGGAAAAAAAGGTGACGTATTCTAGAGCAAGAATAGCATCGGAATGAAACTATTTTTCATGCTAAAATGTCCGTTGATATTAGGAATTAAAGAAACATGAATTACCGTCACCATTTCCATGCAGGCAACTTTGCCGACGTGATGAAGCACGTTTTGCTGCTTCAGTTATTAAGTCGACTGAATGCAAAAGATAAACCTTATCGCTATGTAGATACACATGGTGGTGCAGGTAAATATGATCTTTCGACCTCTGAAGCACAGAAATCAGGTGAGTTTTTAAATGGTATTCATCGTTTAGTTAAGCTCGATGATTCAATTAAACGCAATGCGCCTGAAGGTGTTCAACAATATTTAAAAGTTGTTGAAAAAATGCGTGAAAACTTTGGTAAAGGCGCTTATCCAGGTTCTCCGTGGTTCGCACTTGAAGGCATGCGTGAAACTGATAAGGCAACGATTTTTGAAATGCAGCGCGATGTATTCCAACAATTGCGCCACAATATTTTTGATAAACGTGCAGGCTTGCATGAGCGTGATGCTTACGAAGGTTTACTGGGTGTAATTCCACCAAAAGAAAAACGTGGTTTGGTCATGATTGACCCACCTTACGAATTAGAACGTAAAGATTTTCCACAGCTTGTAGAATTGTTGGTAGCTGCTTATAAAAAATGGCCGACAGGCGTTTTTGCGGTATGGTATCCAATTAAAGACCGCGCGATGATTGAACGTTTTGAAAAGAAAATGTACAAAACTGGTATTCGTCGTCAGTTGGTTTGCGAAATTTGTGTGTGGCCTGATGACACTCCAGTTGGTTTGAATGGTTGTGGTTTATTGGTGATTAACCCACCTTGGAAATTCTCTGAAGATGCGGACGAAGCATTACAATGGTTGTTCCCACATCTTCGTATGAATGAAAATGGTGGTCATGCAGCCGTACGTTGGTTGGTTGGCGAATAATTTTAAACTTGAAAAAGAAAGGTCACAGTTAGGATCGAACAATGACAAATACAAATAAACCTGAGCGGGAAATTTCTTCAAAGGATGAAAATGCATTTGATGGCATTACATTTGAAGTTGAAGAAGAGGAGCATACCCATGAAGGGCATAAAGTGAAACGTCGTGGGATCTATCTGTGGCCAAACTTGATTACAACTGCAGCGTTGTTATCCGGCTTTTATTCAATAATTGCCAGTATGAATGGTGAGTTTCAACAAGCCATTTATGCCATTTTCCTTGCAGCATTATTTGATGGTTTGGATGGACGTGTCGCACGTGCTATCGGCGCACAAAGTCCTTTTGGTGAACAGTTTGACTCGTTGTCGGACTTGCTAGCATTTGGTGTTGCACCTGCCATTTTAATGTATAGCTGGAGTCTAAATGACTTAGGCCGTATTGGCCTGGCAGCATGTTTTGTTTACACAGCATGTGCAGCCTTCCGTTTGGCACGTTTTAACGTACAAATTGGGGTTGTCGATAAACGTTATTTTATTGGTGTTGCAAGTCCACTCGCAGCCGTTATGATTATTTCATTGGTATGGGTAGGTATGGATATCCCTGCGGTCTTCGACTTACGCGAAACAGGTATTCAGATTTTTAATGCGGTAGTGATTATTGCAGTGGGTCTATTGATGATCTCAAATGTAAAATACTATTCATTTAAAACTGTGGATCGTCGCCGTGTTCCATTTGCGGTGTTGCCAATCATAGTCTTCATTTTAGCTGCTGTAACGTATAATATTCCAATGGGTATTTTAATTATTTCAGTAATTTATGCATTGTCTGGCTTTGTCACAACCTTAATGGCAAAAAAGGCTGAAGCATGAGATAAAACATGAAATAAAAATGAAAAGGAGCTTGATATGCAGATATTTCAAGATTTCTTGGATCAATCAAGACGATTGAATCAAGCTCCAGATTTACAACATAAAAAAATAAATTTACATGCGCCGAATACGCCTTATCCTTCAGTCCATTATGGACTTTGTCTACCGAATCTTCCTGCGCCCTTACATTATCTTAACTTTATGAGTTGGCTTGGGCAGCCTCAGATTCCCGCTTTTCAAAATCCTGCGTCCATTCAACAAGACGAACTCAATACAGCCACAGTATTGACCAGTGTGAGCGGTCATATGGTTGGGCAATTACAATCATATTCCATCAAAGACGACTGTAGTCTGAGTGATACCGTCTTTAAATTTAGAGATAAAGAGCAGATTGGTTGGGATGGAGCGGTATTTCAAATCCATCGAGAAGATACTGAACTCAGTTTATATTTGTCCGTGCAAACTACCGATATTTCTTCGTGTTTAATTAAGTTGAGATTAGGTCTTGCTGAATATTGGTCGGTGATGTGCCAATGTGAAGGGCAAATCAAATTTCAGGGCCAGATGTATGATGTAAATCAGTTGGCGGTTTTGTCTTATGCACAAATACGCAAGTTTCCATATTTACCATTAGCGTTTTATACCCACCAGGTAATCAACCTCAGCCGACAGCGTCAAATCATCTTTATGCAAACGCGAGACCGTTATAACAATATTTTGAGTTCACGTTTATATCTAAGAGATTTAAATCAGCAGCAAGTGTTCATGGCGGATCAAGGCGTGTTCTTTAAAGTCATGCGCGTTTATCCTGTGGTTAAAACACCGAATTTGCAAAAAATGTATTTGCCACGTGAATTTGAATGGATTTACCAAAATGACAAAATGAAAATACATGTACAAGCGCAGAGTCGTGGAGATTTTAAATTTGGACTAGGGGCGGGCTATGCAGGAAGCTTTAACTATCAAATCAAAATCAACGACGAAATCGAGTGTGGAGAGGGTGGCTACTGTGAATATGTAGATTGTCGAGCTTTAAAATGGCAAGAAAAGAATGAAAAAGATAAATTAACGGACAAATATGGAAATATTGTCCCTTTTATGCTCAAAAAATAGTAAAAAAAACTTAATTTAGTAGAATAAATAAACAAACGTAATGAAAAATTAAAAATAAATGGAAAAGGGTGTTGCGTTGGATCAGAAATGCTGTAGAATGCACATCCATCGGCGGTGATGAAGATTAAAACTTCTGATAAAACAATGACTTGGTTGAATTGATTAAGTTGGGTTTTATTTGATAAGTTTAAAAATAAT